>CAOJBM010000040.1 GCA_948329525.1 uncultured Mycoplasmatota bacterium | reverse complement strand
TCTAAATAAGAAATGTAGTTAAAAAATATCTTAACTACATTATACGAGGAGTTGATGAATAGTTATGAAAACGACCATAGAAAACCTAGAATTTCCTTGTGAAATTAAAAAGAAACTAAAAATGAAAGTTAGTATGGGAAACTTAGAAGTTGAGTTTATAGATGGGCATTTGATAAAATTTGATAAAACAAACCTAAGTGTTCAAGAACTATATAAAATAATCGTTAGTAATAAAAAGAACACTCTTATCGCTCTACTTTATGATAATGAAGATAATATATCTACCTAGTGATAATACAATTATATCTTTAACTAAATATATTAGTTTATTAAATATAATGAATAAAATGTATTAAAATCAGATTTAATTTGTACTAAAAATGTACTATTTTTATACTAGAAATTGTATTAAATTTATACTACTTTTTGTATTGTAATTAGACTAATAACAATGATACTATGATAAAGTATTGGATAAAAATCAATACAAGAGTATTTTCATTTCTCAAATTCTTCCCAAAAATTACTTGAAATTTACCCATTTTTTACATAGACTTTACTTATATCTAGTGTTAAACTGGATATGATAGATAAAAATTCTATCGAAAAGATTATATTGGTTTTTAATTATTTAGTTTATCTTCTTCTCTAGTCCTTATGAAATAAGGAAATAGTGAGAATTTAATACAACTAAAAAAACAACTAAATTCACTACTGACTTTTCAACTACTTTTAAGTAAAATAGTGTATGATAGAAGATAATTCTATCAAATATGTGCAAGATAACTAAAAATATATTTTTAGTTATCTTGCACAAGGGAAAAATCTCTCTTGTGTTTTTTATAGTAAAAATAATAGAAAGGAATGTTAGTTAAAAATGAATAATAAAGTAAAGATAGCAAAGGCAAGAGAATTTTGTGAAAAAGTTCGGATTTTAGCAAATGAATATAATTTACCTTTCTTTATTGTGACTGATGGAGCAAGTTCTACTCATAATATTAATTGTGAGGCAGTAAAAAATGCAAGAGATAACCATATTAAGTGGGAGAAAGAAAATGGATATAATTCCGATGAAGATTGGTCACAAGAATATAGTAATTTAGATTTTTCTAAAAGAGAATAAGATGTTTGGTACACTCAAATTAAAAAAAATATAAAAAATAATTTTTAGTAAAATAGGAGTAAATTATTATGTCAAAGATTAGTAATGTCTTAACAATGTTAGAGTATCTAAGCAGTGGAAAAAAGTATAGTATAAAAGAGTTAGCAGAAAAGTTGGAAGTATCTCCTAGAATGATTCGTGTGTATAAAGATGAGATAGAAAAAGCAGGAATTTATATAGATACTATTAAAGGACCTTATGGTGGATATGTGTTAAATCAAAATATTCGTGTTCCTAAAAGATTTATTACACCAAAAGAAATAGATGGTAAAAATAAAGATACATATAATTTAATAAATAGAGCTATAAAAGAAAAAAGAAAATGTTCTATTGAATATTATTCGAAAGATAAAGAAACAATTTCAAAAAGGATTGTACATCCTTATGACTTAATATTAATAGGTAATGAGTGGGGAGTAGCTGCTTATTGTGAGAAAAAAGAAGAAATAAGACATTTTTATCTAAATAGAATTAAAACAATTAAATTATTAGAAAACTTTTATAACTGACAGATATATTGCCACTTCTTGTGTTATCCTTAATTTAAGGAGTGGACAAAAAATGAAAGAAATCGAAGTTATGGTTACTTTTGATAATAAGAAAGAAGAGGTATTAGATGTATTATCCCAATTTAAATATATTGGAAAAAAGGAGATAATTGACACTTATTTTATTGACCCATTAAGAAAAAACTTAGAACCAGAAAGTGATTTAAGACTTAATGAGACTTTTCGTATTCGTAAATATAATGATACTTGTTATCTTACTTATAAAAAGCAACATTTTAAGGGTAAACAATGGGTCTATTCTGACGAATATGAAACAAAAGTAGAAAATTATGAAACAATTAAACAGATAGTTTTTCTGTTAGGATTAGAAGAATTAATAACAGTTCATAATAAAAGAACTATTTTTAAAAATAAAGATTATGAAATAGTTTTTGAAGATGTTAAAAACTTAGGATATTTTATTGAAGTGGAAAAACTAAGTAATGATGATTCTAATGAATTAGAAATAAAGGAAGAAATACGTTCTTTTATACGAAGTTTGAAATTAAAGAATGTTAAGGAATTAAATATTGGTAAAAATCAATTTTTGTTAAGTAGAAAAATGGGAATAGAATTAAATATTTATAATGATATAAAGTATGAATGATTATTTAAAGTACTAAAATTATTATTCATGATATAATATATTACAGGTGTTTTATATGAATCTTAATTTAGAAAAAAATTTTAAAACTCATTCACCAGGATATGTCATCGAAATATATAATAATGGTTATGAAGAGACAAAAGTTTTCGGTAATATGGAAACAAAACCTTTCGTTAAAGAGTGTAACAAGGATACCTTATATGATATCGCCTCTTTAACAAAAACTTATACAGCAACTTTAATTTATATGGCTATTGAAGAAGGATTATTAGATATTAATGCTTATGTAAAAAATATTGATAAGCATTTTTGTCATTTAGATAAAGTCACAATATTAGATTTATTAAGCCACAATCAAGAAATATGGACAGATGGCTATTTGGGTAGTGCTAAAAGTAATGCTGAGTTTTATCGTATTTTATTTACTTCTTATGTAAAAAATGAAATTCCTACTTATGTTGATACACACTATATAATTCTTTCAACTATTTTAGAAGGCATTTATAATAAGCCATTTGCTACTCTTTTAGAAGAAAAAATATTTAAAAAACTAGATTTAAAAAATACAACCATAAATCCTAAAGGCGATAATATCGCTTCAAATAATTATGAAACTTTAAATGGGGAAATTATTGATTTCATAATTCCCGGTTTAATTCATGATACTAAAGGTCGTATAGCTAAAGAGCTTGGAATTACAACAGGACATGCTTCTATTTTTACAACAGGTCATGATTTATTATTATTTTTAAAAAGTTTTTTTGATTGTACTTTATTAAAAGAAGAAACAATAAAATTAATGCTTGAACATCAAGATAGAAATAAACTAAATTATAATATTTTAAAAGAACTTGTTTCTTTAGATGATGATGTTAACGTAATGACTAAAAAAGTTCTTGAAATCAATCCCAACTTAAAACTTGTTAGAACTTATAACAACATGGGAGCTAGATATCGTAATAATATTCGAGATTTAAATGATATTCCAGCTAATTGTAGTGAAAACTCCATAACTTTTAGCGGCTACACAGGTCCTTCTTATCTTATAGATTTCGATAGAAAAATAATAATAGTTGTTATGTGTAATGTTATGCACAATACTAAACTAGATAGATATCAAAGAAAGCATATTACGGATAATATTATTGAAAGTATTTATAACCAAATTATCTAAAGTAGTAAAGAGGTATTTAAATGAAAAAAACAAAGCAAGTGCTAGATATATTAACTTATAATATAAAGCCCTTAATAGGATTTGAATTTTTTTTTAAGCTCTTAAGTTTAATGATTTTTGCACCATTATTTATAAGTGGTTTTAATTTAATAATGAAGTTAAATGGCTTTACTTATTTAACTATAGAAAATTTACCGATGTTTTTATGGAATCCTAAAACTTTAATTATGATTATTATCCTTCTTCTTTTTATGACTTTGTATACTATGTTTGATATAATGACAATTATAACAATTTTAGATTTTTCTTATCATAAGGAAAAAATTAAAATAGTTGATGCTGTAAGGTTTTCTCTAAGCAAATGTTGGAAAGTGTTTCGTTTAAAAAATATTTCTTTAACTTTTTTCGTTTTATTCTTAATTCCATTTCTAAATATTGGTCTTTCATCTAGTTTTATAAAGACAATTAAAATTCCTGAGTTTATAATGGATACAATTGTTCAAAATGAATATTTATTTTGGTTCTTTATTATTATAACAATTCTTTTATCAATTTTGATGTTAAGATGGATTTACTCTTTGCATTATTTTGTTATTGAAAATAAAAGTTTTAAAGAGGCGAGAAGGAAAAGTATTGCTTTAAGTAAAAAAGAGCATTTCAAAGATGTATTATCTTTATTAATTATTCAATTAGGCATTGCTATTTTGTTTTTTCTTTTTATAATTATTGGCATTTTTCTTATCATTTTTTTAGATAAAGTATTCGATAGTATCTTCTTAAAAAGTGTTACTTCAACTATTATATGGGTTTCTATAGCTCTATCAGTTATTTTTGTAACAGTTTTATCTACTCCAACGAGCTATGCTTGTATTAGTGTTTTGTTTTATTTTCATAAAAAGAAGAAAAATGAGGAAATAATTCCTTTATCTATTAATACTACGAAAGAAGTAAAAAAGAATAATAGTAAAATTAAGAAAGTGTTTATTTTATTATGTATTATAGCTTTTATCTTAGCAACAATCTTTATGTATGAAGTAGAACAAGGTAATTTTAATCTAAATATTGAATATGTAAGAACCTTAGAAGTAACAGCTCATCGCGGTGCCTCAAGAGATTATCCAGAAAATACTCTTGCGTCTTTTATAGGAGCTAAAGAAATGGGAGCAGAATGGATAGAACTTGATGTGCAACAAACGAAAGATGGACACATAATTGTAATTCACGATACAAATTTAAAAAGAACAACAGGTGTCGATAAAAATACTTATGAAGTAACTTATGATGAGATAAAAGAACTTGATGCTGGAAGTCACTTTGATGTATCTTTTAAAGATGAGAGAATACCTTTATTTGAAGATGTTGCTATCTGGGCGAGTGCAAACAATATGAAACTAAATATCGAGTTAAAACCAACAGGACATGAAAAAGACTTCGAGTCATCAGTTATTGATATCATTAAAAAATATGATTTATCGGAAAAAGTTGTTATAACTTCTCAATTTTATGAAGTTTTAGAAAGTGTTAAAGACTATGATAATGAAATTGAAACAGTCTATGTTATGGGTTTAGCTTATGGGGATATCTTAACTTTAGATAAAGCAGATAATTTTAGTATTGAAGCGACAAGTGTTACTAAGAACTTAGTGAAAAAAGTTCATAATGAAGGGAAAGAAATTTACGTTTGGACAGTTAATACGGAAGAAAATATTAGGAAGATGATTGATTTAAAAGTTGACAATATTATTACTGATGATATAGTTTTAGCAAAAGATATAATTTATTCTAGTAAAACAAGTAATGTTATTAATGAGTATATTAAACTTGTGGAAAATTTATTTAGTTAATTGGTACAAAAATATGTTAGAATAAAGAAAAGGCGTTTTTCAATGGTGGCAACAATGACAGAAGAGTGTGGCGAAGTAGCAAGAGTTATGAACCATTTATATGGCGATAAGAAGATAAAGAATAGTGAAGAGTTAAAAGATTTAGGAGATGAACTTGCAGACTTATTATTTAGTATTGTTTGTATAGCTAATGACTCAAAAATTTCATTAGAAGAGGCTTGGGTTAGAAAAGTAGAAAAAATATATGGAAGAGATAATGAGAGATTCAAAAGAAAAATGTAAAGAGGTGTAAAATGAATACTATATTAGAAAAAATTAAAAACATGTCAATAGAGGAGCAAAGAAGTATTCCATATGAAGAATTAAAAATGATAATTAAAGGATTATCGAAAGATGAAATTATTGAACTATCTAATATTATTGGATATCCAGTGTTTACGAGACTTTGTATGGGTGAATTGAAACATGACTTTGTTTTGCTACAAGATGGTGCAGCAGTTGTTATTGTTAATGACAAAGGTGAAATTCTTTTGCAAAGTAGGGCAGATAGAGATAAATGGGGACTTCCTGGAGGTTGTCAAGAACTAGGCGAAAAATTTACAGATACTGCGATAAGAGAAGTTAAAGAAGAAACAAACTTAGATATATCCGAAAGCGATTTAATTCTTATTGATATCGTTTCAGGAGCAAGTAGAAGAAATGATTATCCTAATGGTGATGTTGTTATAAATAATACTGCTTTATATTATGTTAATAAGTATTCTGGAAAGTTACAATGGGATAAAGAATCAAAAGAGATGAGATTTTTTGCTTTAGCTAATCTTCCCCAAAATCAAAATGATAGAGATTTGATAGAAAGATATAAAGAATATATTGAAAAAAATAATTAAAAGGCGAATCAAATCGCTATTTTTTGTGTCTCTTTTTTGTCTTCAAAGTCAATGTTATTAAGGGCATAAGTAATACATTGATTAATAAGTTCATTTCTACTTATATCGATTTCCGTAGCAAGTTCATCAATTTCGGCAAGTTTATTGATATTTAATCTAATAGATATAATAATTTTGTCATTTATTAGTGATTTTTTACATGGTTGAAATTTTTTTATAAGTCATCACCCTCTCCTTTTTATAATTGTATTATTTTTTAGAATTAATGAATATATTTAAAAATTGTATTCAAAAAATGTAGTATTGAATAAGGAATATGTAGTTGCTACAATGTAAGAGAAATAAATTATTTTTAGGAAAGGATTGGTTATATGAAAAAAATAAAAAATATTTTATTATCAATATTTGCAATCGTAGCAGTTGCAGTATTTACACCTAATGTTAATGCTGATGGATTTGAGACAGATTTTGTTGACAACATAGTTGTAGTTAAGGAAGAAGACAATAGCAAAGTTGCTGTAAAATTTACTTTAAAGAAAGGAGTAGCGTTACAAGATGATAAAAACTCCTCTATAGGTGTATCATTATATTATCCAATAGATAGTGGAGAAAATCATATTGGTAATATGGGTTTAAAAGTCATTGATGGTAATGCTGAATTTACAACTACGGAACCTGAAAATGCTACTCAAGCATATGGACAAAATTTAGTTGTTGGAGCTACTTTAGCCAGTTATTATGATTTTTCTAATAATGCCGAAGTTATTGAAGCTTTAAATAATGGTACTTTAAAAATGGATATCAGTGTAAATGATGAAAATTATAATTATGAATATATCAATTATGATATAAAAAGCAATACGATTTTAGAAGTAAGAAAAGGTCATGATTATGAAAGCGAATTAGGAGATAAACTATTACCTCTATATCCTAATATGATGTGGGGCATGGGAGATGGCTCTATTGACGAATCATCTACTAGTGCTAATGATTTTGGTTTTTTATTAGAAAATAAAATAGATGATAAAAATTACTCTTATCAAAAAATAACAATTAAGAATTTTAAAGATAAAACTTTTGAACAAATTTGTGCTGAAATTGAAGAACAATTAAAAACAGCTGAGTATAATATGTCTATTTATGAAGAACATACAACAATTGATAGTACTGTATTAGAAAACATTAAAAATAGTCAAAAGAAAACTAATATTACAGAGACTATTTATGATGATACAACAGGAAAAGCAACGACATTATATACTTGGACATTTGATGGAAGTAAAATTACTGATACAAACTTAAATTTAAACTTAAAAATTAATCTAGGAACAAGTAAGAGTAAAGAAACTATTGATACATTAGTACCTGATAAAGAAAAATCAATGGTAATAGAATTCTTACATCATGGAGTATTACCAACAGGAACAACAGTAAAAGTAAATGTTTTAGGTAAATATAATAATGGCGATTTAGTAACGTTATATTATTATAATGAAGAAACTAAAACTTTAGAAATGGTTAGTAAAAATCTAGAAGTAAAAGATGGTTTTGTAGAACTAGCCTTAGAACATTGTAGTGAATATGTATTAGCTTATCAACCAGAATTAATAGTTGATAATGTAGCTAAAGAAGAGGAAAAATCAAACAATGCTCAAACATCATCAATGAGTGTTACAAAATATGCAAGTATTGGAGTAATCTCTTTAATCGCAGGAATCTACTTAGTAGTAAGTAAGAAAAGAACAGCTTAGGCTGTTTTTTAGTGCAATTTTTTTGATTAAGGTATATAATAAATAAAAAAGTGAGGAAAGTTTTTATGAAAAAGACATTTATTTTTATACTAGCATTATTATTTATTGTATGTGGTTGTGCCAAAGAAGAAGAAAAACAAAATAATGAGGAAGGGCAAAAGGTAGAAGAAGTTTCTAAAGAAAATAAAGAAGAAAATAATAAAGAGGAAGAAAATAAAGAAGAGCAAAGAGAAGAGTCTAAAAAAGAAGAAACATCAAATAATACAGAAACAAAGAAAGAAGAATCTACTAAAAAAACAACTACAAATAAAAATGATACAATTAAGAATAGTACTGATAAGACTGACACAAAACAAGAAAATACAACTAAAAATGAACAAAGTACTTCTACTGAAGTAAAGAAAGAAGAACCAGTAAATAAGGCACCAACTTTAGGAGCAAATGAGTATTATTCTGTTAAGACTGGACAAGTTCATAAGTATACATTTACATATCCTGATAAAGCAACATGTGTAAAAAAAGGTGATGATGAACCTTACAATGTAGTAATGCCTGTGAAACCTTATGTAGTTTTTGGATGTGAACAAATAAAAGATGCAAATGGTAACATTTTATGGGGTGAATACTTCTATTCAAGTCCCGATGAATCAGCAATCTTTTATTGGTAATTAAAAAAACGGCTTTAAAAGTCGTTTTTACTTGAGAACAAACTCAATAGAACCTTTATTATCTTTATATTTAATAGTTGCTATTGCTCCATTGATAATCGTCATTCTAGGAGATATATGACCAAAGTCCATATCAATAATAATTGGAATATTTAAGTCATTTAAAGAGTGTTTTAAAGCTTCTTCAAACGAGATATCATAATAACTTCTATTAGTCATAGAACGACCAAATAAAATTCCTTTACAATACTTAAACCAACCATTATCTCTAAATTTCCACAGTGTTCGTATTAAAGCTTCACTTGATAATTCACAATTATCAAAATACCAAATAATTCCATCATTTTTATATTTTTCAATAAATTCTTTGGTTTTATCATACTTAGTTCCAAATAACTCATTTAATAAATCTATGCAACCACCAATAAGACGACCTTTAAGAATAATTTCGTCTTCGTTATTTAAACTTTGCCATTTTACTTCATTAGTTAAATTATAACTTTCTAAGCCTGTTATATAAGGAATATCTTCGCTTTCATACTTCAAAAAACTATCTTGCTTAATTATATTGCCTTCTAAAATAGATAAGTTATTTACTAAAGATTCATGCCAAGTATTCATTCCAAAAGCTTTAAAATTATCGGCATAAACAGTAGCAATATCTAAATTTGTAGTAATTGTAAATAAAAGCCCTGTTGGGTCCGAATATCCTTGTAACCATTTAGGATTATCTTTTACTTTTGCAAAATCAAAATAAGATAACATTTCTAAAAGAAAGTCCCCTCCACTAGCACATATAATAGCTTTAACGTTATTACTTAAAAATAATTCTTCTAATTCCTTAGCTTGCATACTACTTTCGTTGCTTTTTCCTTTAATACTTTTCCTAACACTTGCTGTTTCAATTACTTTGTAGCCGTAATCTTCTATCTTTTTAATAGCATTATCAAGTCTTTTAATTTTTAATTCTTCAGTAATACCATCTGATGGTGCCGTTACTCCAATAGTATCACCTTTTTTAATAAATTGTGGATAAATCATAACTTTTCCTCCTAGCATTAATTATAGCATTAAAATTTGATAGAAAAAATATTTAAACTAAAGGTTTTAAGGATTAAAAATTATATGAATTTGACATAAAAGTGTAAATATGCTATAATTCTATGTATTAAAGGGGTTTGAATATAATTATTTAACCCTTAAGATGAGGTTATTTTTTATTTTTAGGAGGGGTTTTGAAAATGAAAACAAAAAATTTAATCATATAAGCTGGTATTGTGGCTTTATTATCGCAACCATTATGTGTTCAAGCTAAAAGTATAGAAGGAAAAGTTGTAGATTATAGTCCATGGACTTCAATTGAACAAATAAAAACAGAGGTACCTGAAGAAGAATATTTTGAAGAACTTGAGAGAAAAAGTTATGAAGGAACAACATTTGACATAGGAGATAATTCTCCTTATAAGAAACTTTGGTTCCATTATGAAGTATTCACAAGAGAAATAAATCATCACCTTTGTGATATCGTAGTTGTAAATGGCAGAGGTAGTGCTGATTCTTGTGGGGCGACATATTTAGGTAAAGATTGGGAAAACCAAAAAATGGTAGTAGTCGGAATAAAACAAGACAGAGAATATCCTTATGCATGTGTAATTATTAATGAAGATGGGACTTTAGGTTCTGTAATGGGTTGGTTTAAAACAGAACAATTATATCCAGTAACAAATGAAGTTACAGAAACGATTGCTGCAACAGTAAGAACACTAGAAGATGGAACAACAATTTATGAATTGCCAGAAAATTATTTACTAAAAGGAACAACAGGAATTAAAACTAGTAGAGTAAAAGAACAAATTGATGATTCAGAAGAAGAATTGGTTTTAATATATGGTATTAAATCTAACTAAATGTTAAGGCTTTAAAAGTTTAAAGCTTTTTATTTTTCTTGCAATCTATTTTTTTAGAATTAGTTTTTCAAAAATATATTTTATCAATCATTTGTAAATACAATCATTTTAGATGAAAATGAAACGTAAAGCAAATGAATCAAGTTGCTAATAATTATTGCATTTTATATAATGATGTTAATCAATAAAATGATATTTAGCGAAAGCAATTACTATGAATTAAAAAGTGTTTTAATTTAAAGCCATACTATTTTAAGTTGGGGAAGTGAAAATATGCCTAAAGAGGAATTATATTTAAAATCAGTTACTTATAAAAAGATAAATAAAGTAGAAACTAATAAATACCCTTACAATATACCAATAGTTAAAGATTTGAAAAAGCTAAAATTTACCAAACGTGTTACTTTCTTAGTAGGGGAAAATGGTATTGGTAAATCAACATTCATTGAGACTTTAGCTATAAAATTAGGTTTAAATGCTGAAGGTGGAACAGAAAATTTTGATTTTAGTACAAGAAATACTCATTCGAATTTATATAAGTATTTGGAATTAGAATTAAGTGAAGAACGCCCTAAAACGAAATTCTTTTTAAGAGCTGAGAGCTTTTATAATTTTGCTTCGGAAGTTGAAAATTTAGGAGTTGGAGGTTATGGAGAAGATAGTTTACATAGCTGTTCTCATGGAGAAGCTTTTTTACAACTTTTTAACAATCGATTTACAGAAAATGGACTTTACATTCTTGATGAACCAGAAGCAGCTTTAAGTGCTAGTAGACAATTAACTTTGTTATATTTAATTGATTGTCTATCAAAACAGGGAAGTCAATTTATTATTGCTACTCATTCTCCTATTTTAATAGCTTATTTAAATGGGGAAATACTTGATTTAAATAATAATTTTGCAAGTACTAATTACACTGATACCGAAATATATCAAACTTATAAATTATTTATTGAAAACTATGAACAAGTGCAAAAAAATTTATTTGAATAAAGTTAAAGGAAAATAGAAAAAATTATGAAAAATGAGTCAAGAAGATAATATCTTTTTTGCCAAAAGAAAATTAGTAGATAGTATATACAATAGCGCTAATTTAGAAGGAATTGCAGTAACGCTAGTCGATATATATATTCTTTTATGAACAATGTAAATACAGGAACATTTCCGTAGATGATATGCTATTTATTTATAGAACTCAATATTTTCTTTTTCTTAAACTTAAATTATTATTACTTTCACGACCAAAATCGCAATTACTAGGATTATCTTTAGTCAAATTACTAGTACAGCTTGTTTTTAAGAATAAACTCATTGCCATTTCTTCATTTAAAGGAAGTCCTCCAAGTTCTTTGTGCATTTTAAGAGTTGTTTCAGCCATTGTTCCACTAGGTATTCCTAATCTTGCATTTCTCTCACTTTCTCTTGCCATTCTAGTTGTTTCCATATCTAATACAGAAAGCTTTTCTTCTAAATCAATGGTCAGCTCCTTTATAAAATTATAGCACAATTCTTTCGAGTAAAAAGGTTATAATTAAATAAAGTCTTAAACACTACTCCTAAGCATATAATTAAATGTAGCAATTATGGAGGCAGAAATGGAATATTTATTATTGATTGTTGGATTTGTATTACTTGTAAAATGTTCAGATATCTTTGTTGAAGGAAGTAGTAATTTAGCTAAAGTCTTAGGAGTACCATCATTAATAATTGGTTTAACTATTGTGGCGTTTGGAACTAGCGCACCAGAGGCATCTGTAAGTATAATATCAGCTATTGAAGGCAAAAGTGGTATGAGTGTTGGTAATGTTATTGGTTCTAATATATGTAATATATTACTTGTTTTAGGAGCTAGCTCATTGTTTCATTATTTAAAAGCAAACAAGCAAATTTTGTTTAAAGACTTTCTTTTTTTGCTTCTTTCTTATTTTATTCTTATTTTTTTAGCAATAGATGGTTTTACAATTAAATTTTTAGAAAGTCATATTGCTAGAAATGAAGGATTAATTCTTTTAAGTTTTTTAGGAATTTATATGTATAGTTTGGTATCATCTTTAAGTAGTAACAAAACAAAAGAAGAACGTAAAAAATTTGAACTAAAAGATATTTTTAAGATAGCTTTTGGTCTAGTTGGGATTATTATGGGCGGTAATGTCGTAGTAGATGCTGGAACAATGATAGCAAGAAGTTTTAATGTTAGTGAACATTTAATTGGTTTAACTATCGTAGGAATTGGAACATCTTTGCCTGAACTTTTTACTTCCGTAACAGCTATTAAAAAGGGTGAGAATGATATAGCAATAGGAAATGTCATTGGTTCTAATATTTTTAATATATTATTTATTTTAGGAGCTTCCAGTGTTATTGCCCCTTTAACGATTAGTAGTACAATGTTTACTGATATTATGATTATGCTATCTAGTGGATTACTAGTCTATCTTTTTGCTCTTCATAAAGGGAAAATTACAAGAAAAAAAGGAATTATAATGCTTTTAATATACTTTTCATATATCATTTACATTATTAATAGATAGGCATTTTTTGGAATTTGCATTTATAATCTATTTTTGATATAATGATATGGTCCGAGGTGAAAAAAGGATGATAAAAAGAAGTATAAAGGATTTCGAAACAATAGTAGAAGATATCCTTTCTAATGATAAATTTCAAGAATTAAATAATGAGTTACATCATGGTATATCAAGATTTAGTCACTCAAGGCGTGTAGCTTCCCTAACGTATCGTTTTGCTAAACTTTTTCATATGAAAAATATTGAGGCGATGACTAGAGCTGCATTACTACATGATTTTTACTTAGATAATGAATTTATAAATAATGAAAATAGTGCTAAAAAATTATCAGCGCATCCCATACTTGCTTATGAAAATGCAAGTAGTTATTACGAATTAGGAGACTTAGAAGAAAATATTATTAAGTCCCATATGTTTCCTTTAAAAGGAGATATTCCAGTATATAAAGAAAGTTATATTGTAAGTACAATTGACAAATTAGCTGGAGCTTATGAAATGAGTTGTTTTAAATTTAGCTTAGCTTTAAATATATTATTAATCTTTATTTTTAATATAATTACAATTCAGAGATAGAAGGTGGAAAGGTGTTAAATGGTGGATATAAAATAGAATTACAAGATGGTAGTTTAGAGAGTATTCAATTAGTTAGTTATCGTTATTGTCCCCATTTTAAGTGTTCTTACATTATTTATACTGGTATTTCTAATAAAGGTAAGAAGAACATAATCCCCTTAAAAGAAGTAGAAGGAAAAATATATTTAGATTATTCTTCTATAAATGATGAAGACTTTTTATTAAAGCTATCGAAGGCTTTTTCTATTTCTATAAATACTAAAAAGTTGCCTAAATTATTAACTTTAGAACCTAAAAAAGGGAAAAGGAAAGAAGTAGAGGAAATATCTTCTAAAAAAGAAAAAGTAATTGATTGGGAAGAAGTATTACCTAAGAAAAAAGTTTTCACTAAAGTAGAAAGAGTGGAGCCAGTAGAGATAGAAAATACTAAAAAGAAAGTTTTATATATTAGGTGTCAAGATAAGAAAATGATTTTTTTAGTAGATAGAGAAAATAATAAATATTATGAAGGTAGAGAACTAAAAGAAAAAGACTTTGAAAAAAATAAAGATGACTATGATGTTACATATTCTACTTTTAGTGTTATTGACTATTATACTTTAGAAGGAACTAAAAATATTACATCTAAAAATGGGGTTAATACCAAAATTGATAAGAAAAAAGTTATTGATGATAATATTCCAGTTCATGGTATTATTATTAGCTATTTAAAAGGATTTACCGCATTGTTTCTTATTAAAGAAGTCTTAGATGATTCTTATGAAATAGAATATACTACCTATGATTATATTAAAAATAAACCTTTTGATTTAATTAAAAAAGAGTTTATAACAAAGAATGAATTTTTGAAATTTTATAATGATTTTGTCGAATCTAGAAATAATAATAAACCATTATATATTAAAAGAAATAAAGAATTAATTGATTATAAAGATGATTATTCTTTAGAAGAAATTACGAGAAAGACTGCATAAGTCTTTATTTTGTGCTATAATACTCTTGTGTCCTCGTAGCTCAGTTGGATAGAGCGACCGCCTCCTAAGCGGTAGGTCGGAGGTTCAAATCCTCTCGGGGACGCCATTTTTTTGCAATAATTTAGATTAAGACTTGCTTTACGTCTTATTTTTAATATAGAATACTGAAAGGAATATTAATTTATGAAAAATAAAAAAAGAGAATTAAGAAAAAAGTACGAATAGTAAAGTTTTAGAAAAAGAATTACAATAGTTTAAAAATTTACAATTTTTTTCCTAAAATAAAAATACATTTGTTGCAGTATGAACAAATGTATTGTATAAAACATTTAGGAACATTTAATAAGTTGGGTGCTACCTTCTTCATCTTATAAAAAGAGGAGGAGGTGATGCTTATGAGTAAGAAAGATTTTTTTGTCTTTTTCTACAAATGACACAGATTTATTACTACTATAGTTTTTTTTATCTTTAACAAGTTTAGTTGGGATTTCACGACCTGTCTTTAAGATAAATCTTATTGTATCAGGTCTTTTATTTCCATCTTCATCAATATCTCCAACTATTATCTTTTCTATTAATTCTTCAAATGAATCTCTCGAAAACTCTTTTAATGGTTTTAAATAATTATTTAAGACCTTTTCGATTTCTTTAATCTTTTCAGCAATGTGTTTATTTTGATTTTTAATTTCTATTAATTCATTTCTTTTTGTTTCTATATCTTTTAATTCTGTTTTTAATTCGTTTTCTTTTGTCAAATAGGTGTTTTTATCAATACTATCTTCTAATCGCATATCAACTAATTTAGATAGTTTATTATGTATTTTTTCTTCTTGATTATTTAATTTTTCGATTTCTTTAGAGCAATCATTTTCTTCTAAAGAACTTTTTATTGCCTCTAATAATTTATCTTTATTTTTAAACTTATTTTCAGCAATAGTATTATGTACTTCGATAAATGCTTGTTCTAAAACATCTTCACGAATTAATACAGAATCTTCACAAGTTTTAGAATCATATATTTTTTGATAACATTGCCAATATACATTTCTCGATCCATCTTTCTTTTTAGAGCCAACTCTTCTAACAAAATTAGTTCCACAAAATCCACAACATATTTTACTACTAAAAGCATATTTCTGACTATAAGTTGATGGGTGTTTACTTCCATTAGGTATTATTTTAGAATTTCTTTTCTTTAATACTTCTTGAGCTTTATTCCAAGTTTCCCTAGATATTATTGCCTCGTGATGTTCTTTAACATAGTATTGGTCTTTTTCTCCAAAGTTTTTAATATGTTTGTGTGTGATAGGGCTTTCAGTGTAGTATTTTTGTCCACATAAGTCGCCAACATATTTTTCGTTCATAATAATATGTCGAATAGTGGATTGTTCCCATTTCTTACCTGTTAAGGTAGGTATTTTCAAAGAATTAAGTTTCTTTGCTATTGCTCTACCACCAAGTCCATCAGCATACCAATTAAATATCATTTTAACAACTTCGGCTTGTTCTTCGTTAATAACAAGTTCTTGTGTTTCTTTGTTCCAATCATATCCATAAGGATTTGCTTTACCACAAGGCTCTCCACGTTTCATTTTTGCTCTAAATCCCATTTTAACATTTTGAGATATAGATTCGCTTTCTCCTTGTGCAAATGCACTATAAAGAGTTAAAAACATTTCACTATCTAATTCTATTGTATGTATATTTTCTTTTTCAAAATAAACATCAACTTTATTATCTCTTAACTCTCTAACATATTTCAATGTATCAACTACATTTCTTGCAAATCTTGATATTGATTTGGTTATTATAATATCTATCTTATCATTTAAAGCATCATCAATCATTCTCATAAATTCAGTTCTATTTTTTACTTGTGTTCCTGATATTCCCTCATCAGCATATATGCCAACAAATTCCCAATCAGGATTTGCTTTTATCTTTTCTGTGTAATATTTAATTTGAGAACTATAACTTGTTAATTGTTCTTCGTTATCTGTACTTACTCTTGCATAAGCACAAACTTTCTTTTTAAGATTTACGATATTAGTATTTTCATTTTTGGAATTGAGATTACTTTTAATAATCTCAACTTGTGCCATTTATACCTCACTTTCTTATATATATATTTAGAGTTTAACATTCTCTATAACTATATTATACCTTATTTTTTTGTAAATCTGTAGCGATTAATAGAAACTTTTAATTTTTTCTTTAATAATGTAATATTGTTTTTCAGTAATTAAATTTGTTTTTAATAAATAAGAGATAATTGATAAATTAATTGACTTATCTATAATATTATCTATCTCTAATTGTGTTAATTCATTATTTTTATCATCTTCCTTCATATCTAAATTACCCCCTTTCAAAATATTTTTAATAATAATTCCTCATAAATAATCTCATTCCTTTCATTTAATACTATTTAAAATTTTTTAATAATTCATTTATTCAAATTTTAATGCTTGATGTAATAATGGTTTATAGTTTTAAACACGGGAGTTTATCACTTTTAAAACACAAAAACTTAACAAACCATTGTAAAATGG
>CAOJBM010000039.1 GCA_948329525.1 uncultured Mycoplasmatota bacterium | reverse complement strand
TATGTGGATTTTATAATTTTGATAGAGCTTAACTAGTTTCCGAACAACTCTAATATTAACATGATAATAGTTAGCTAATTCATAAATTCTTCTAGTAGGAATTATAGCCATTTCATTTTCCCATCTACAATACATCGATTCACTAACATTTAAAAGTTTACTGACTTTTCTTTTCGTAAAGTCGTGTTCATAACGTAATTGTTCTAATTTTAGCACAAGTATCAGCTCCCCATATTCTTATATAATTTTCTCATTGTCCAAAGTTTACCAAACCTTATTGAATTAGATACGAGTAATTATGCCTTAAAAGTGTAAAATAATCCAAAAAAGTTGAACTAAATACGAGTAGATATTGTATAATAATGACAATAGGGAGAGATAATAATGGAAAAGTTGAAGAAATTTAAGGGGAAATTAGATTTTAAAAAGAAAGCTTTGATAGGAGTATATGCGATTCTTATAATAGGAATTATTTTAATGGGAACAACTTATGCCGTGTATCAAACAAGTGATGAAGTAACATTTATTAATGCAAGAGTAGGAAAGTTTGTTGCTAATGACATAGAACTTGCTATGACTTTAGATGGAAAAGAAGTAGAGTCCCCTCCCGAAAAGAATAGTCTTTATACAGTTACAGTAAATTGTGATAATGCCACAGGCAGATGGGATATGAATGAGTGGGCAGCAGTAGTAGGAAGTATTTCATCTAATAAAGTAAAATGCCAAGTTGATTTTAGTACACCAGAACCTACTTTGAGTGAAGTTACAGCAACAAGTGATAAGACAACAATAAGTTTATCATATACAGCAGGAGGAATAGGAACAAATACAACATGTGTGTATGGAACAGATACGAATTATGGAAATACAGTATATGGAACAACAAATAGCAATTGTAATATAACAGGATTAGAAATGGATACAACATACTATTATAAAGTATGTGCAAAAAATGGGGCAGGAGAAGTATGTAAAGATGGAAGTATTAAGACTAAGCCAAATTTATCATTACGTGATATTAAAGTAGGAGATTACATAAGTATGACTCCAACAGCAACAAGTTATACGATTGGATCAGATTTAACAGGATATACAAGTGATCAAGCAATCAATCCAAGTGAGCTAAATCTATGGCGAGTGATAAATAAAAATGCTGATGGAACTGTGGAGATGGTTAGTGATAGGGTATCTAGTAAATCAGTGTACTTTGATAGTAAAACGGGGTTTAGAAACTTAATTAATAGCTTAAATATTATAGCAGCTCAATACACTGATGGTTTACATATTCAAAGTACTAGGCATGTTGGATATAATAATCAAATAGGAATTTTAGAGGATACAATAAAATTTGCATCGAGTAGTAAACCTTGGCCTATACAGACTTCAAACGGTTCGTGGGGTGAGTGTGTTGAATCTAAGTATCTTTGTGGAGAGAACGAAGATGATGGTGCAGGAGATATTGGTTATGAAAGAGATTATAATTTAATAAATTCGGTATATGGTAGTATGATTGGAAATGATAATCTTGGGAAAGCTTCGACTTATTGGTTAGCTTCTCGATATTATTCGACTGGCGATTCGGAAAGGTGGAGTTATGGTGGTAGGAAAGTGTCATCGAATGGAGAATTATCGGATGGTCTTTTGTATATTACGTCTAGAGATGGGACGATTTTTAACAGTGGAAATTCGTACACGAGCCTCATGTCAGGTGGAAATCCAAGACGTACAGCCGCAAGACTAAGGGTCATCGTCACGCTTAAGACTAATACTGAAATATTGAAAGGCGAAGGGACAAGCGATATACCCTATATATTGCCTGAAAAATAATATTTTATAGAAACTTGGTAATCTAAAGATCATAACTTAAATTAATAAATATAGTTTAATACAGAGGTTATGGAAACGTTTGTATCGTTTCCTGTATTGAAGAATATTTGAAACAAAATAGAGTTATATTTTTGCAAATATTTCTCCATTAAAGATTACAAAACATGCTTCCAATTGTTTTATGGTCTTGTTTAAAACTATTTTTCCTAAAAATAAATTAAATGCTAAATTCAAATATTCTTCAATATGAGAAATGATGGAAAATTTTATAACTTCATATAATGAAAAAATCCTTGACTATATCAATCTTTTTATTAATATTAGATTGTAATAAATGTTAAATCAAACAAAAATAACAAATAAAAATCAAAAGTTCGTAAATATAGAAGTGAAAATATTTGCCATATGTTTTTAATGGGAAGGAATTGCGATTTATCAGTTTTCCTTAAAAATGCTATTTATCTAATTAAAAGGTAAGAATATTAAGAAAATAAATGCAATTATTAATAAAATAATTTTTTAATAATTAATTAATTTGATATAATATAAAAGGTGATAATAAATGGACAGATATAATGAACTAGTAGAGATAATAAATAAAGCTATATACGAGTATTACATTTTAGATGAACCGACAATAACTGACCAAGAATATGATGATTATTATAATGAATTGCAAAGATTCGAAAAGAAAAATCCGACTCTTATTAGAGAAGATTCTCCGACATTAAGAGTTGGAGGCGAAGCTATAGATAAATTTGAAAAAGTTGAACACATTAAACCAATGCTTTCTTTTGATGATATATTCAATGAAGACGAGATAATAGCTTTTGATGAGAGGATAAAGAAAGTAATCCCTAATCCTAAATATACTCTAGAACCAAAAATGGATGGTTTGTCTGGCTCTTTAATTTATGAAAATGGTCTTTTAGTTAGAGCAGCAACTAGAGGAGATGGAACAGTCGGAGAAAATATTACCATGAATGTAAAAACGATAAAATCGGTACCTTTAAAACTTACTAAACCAATTGATATTGAGGTTCGTGGCGAAATATATATGAGTAAAGCTTCTTTTCAAAAAGCTAACGAGGAAAGAGAAAAAAATCATGAGAATTTATTTGCTAATCCAAGAAATGCTGCAGCTGGAAGTGTAAGACAATTAGATAGTAAAATAACAGCTAAAAGAAATTTAGACTTTATGGCATACTTTATACCTAATCCCGAAGATTATGGAATTAAAACTCAAAGTGAGTCATTAGCTTATTTAAAAGAGTTAGGGTTTAAAACTAATTATAAACTTAATAGTACTGCAAGTAGTGTAAGTGATATTATTAAATATATTGAAGATTTAGCTAAAAAGAGAAAAGATTTACCTTTTGCAATTGATGGTGTTGTTTTAAAAGTTGATAGTTTATCTGATGAAGAAATACTAGGCTTTACATCTCGTGTTCCTAGATGGGGAATTGCTTATAAGTTTCCAGCTCTTGAAGTTTTAACTGATTTACAAGAAATTAAGTTTACAATTGGTAGAACTGGTAAAGTAACTCCTAATGCTATTTTTTCACCTGTTCATGTTGATGGCTCATTGGTCAGAAAAGCAACACTTCATAACGAAGATTACTGTCTTGAAAAAGATATTCGTGTGGGAGATGTTATAGCAATTCGTAAAGCGGGAGATGTAATTCCAGAAGTTGTTGAAGTAAAAATGGAAAGAAGAAAAGAAAATAGTGTTCCTTTTAAAATGATTGAAACGTGTCCAATGTGTGGAAATAATCTAACAAAAGTTGATGCTAATCATTATTGTTTAAACGAGTTATGTCCTGCAAGACATATTGAAAGTTTAATTCATTTTGTTTCAAGGAATGCCATGTATATTGAAGGCTTAGGAGATAGAATAATCGAAGATTTCTATAATATGGGCTATTTAAAAGAAGTTAAAGACTTATATTATCTAAAGAACTATAAAGAAGAGTTAATGACTTTAGAAGGCTTTGGAGAAAAGAGTATTACTAATATTTTAGATAATATTGAAAGTAGTAAAAATAATTCTTTAGAAAGATTATTGTTTGGTTTAGGAATAAGACATATTGGAAGAAAGAAAGCTATTATTTTAGCTAGTAAATATAAAAATATTGATAATTTGATTAATGCTTCTTTTGATGAGTTAAAAAATCTTAATGAAATTGGAGAAATTATTGCAACTAGTGTTACAGATTATTTTAGTAATCAAGATAATAGGGATAATATTGAAGAGTTAAAAAGTTTAGGAATTAATATGGATTATTTAGGTGGAGAAGTAGATAATTCAAATGAATTTATAAGTGGTAAGACTTTTGTTATAACAGGAACTTTATCTAAATCAAGAGATTATTACAAAGAATTGTTAGAGTCTTTGGGAGCTAATGTAACTGGAAAAGTTACAAAAAAAACTGATTATGTTTTATTAGGAGAAAATCCTGGTAGTAAGTATGATAAAGCAAAGGAAATGGGAATAAAAATTATCAGTGAAGCAGAATTAAATGAAAATATAGATTAAAAAAGGATGATAAAGATGATTTCAAAAATCGTCTTTTTGCATGCAATATTAATTATTGATAAAATTTAGCAAAAATAGTACTTTTTAAAGCAAGAGAAAAATATAACGGAAATCAACAAAAACAATGTGCAAGAGTAACAGTATCAACATGTAATGATTTGCTAAATCATTATACTTTAGATGCAATAGTTGAAAAATACGATTATAGTGAAACAGAAATGGCAAAAAATCATTATGAAGCAATTAACAAAGAACAATTATTAGGAACTTTAAGACAATTAGAATAATGGATAGAAACTATAGAAATCTAAGTAATATATATAACTATATAAAAAATGATGATAAGTTTTTAATAAGGATAGCAGCTTCGGTTTATGAAAAAGAAAATCAAAATATGAAATCAAATGATGAAATTATAGAAATAAAGTATGAATACAATCAAGCTAAATATTACAAAAATACTGATCCAGAACTATATGAATATTAAAAAAGTGGAAATGCAATAAAAGTAAGATGTGTTAAAGTAGAATTAGACACTGGAGAAATAGAAATATTACTGACTAACTTAGACAAAGAAAAATTCACAGTGACTGAAATAAAAGAATTATATAATTTACGTTGGCAAATAGAAATAAATTATAGACATCTCAGAGATTTTAATTAAACAGGATATATATAGTCAAATCTTAGTTTCTAATATGCTTCATTTATTAATGATAATGATGAAAATATTAATCAAGAAAAAAATAAAAATAAAATGAAAACTAATACAAATATGTCTGATGGTATTTTTAAGAATACATTAATTTATATTTTATTAGAAGAAAAGCGTTCAAAAATGATGGATAGTTTTTGTTCGGCAATAGAAAGATATATTATTCCAATAAAACCTAGAAGAAAGAATCAAAGAAATAGTAATTCAAAAAATAGATATCACATTAATCAAAGAAAAACATTTTAATGAATTATAATTCAAAAGCTAAACATAGTTAGATAACTATGAATTTTATCATGTAGGAAAAATAAAATTTTTCAAACAAAAGAAAAAAGATAAGAATATAATAAATCATATCTTCTTAAGTTAATAACATTGGAGAGAAATCTCTTTTTTATGGTGTACTTAAAAAAGTTTTTTGCTATAATTAGTTTTAGTGGTGATGATTATGGAACAAGAAGGAGAATTTCCAAAAGAAAAATGGGAAACATTTAAGAACATTAAAAAATCTTATTCTTATGCTAAAGAAAGCAAAAAGAATTTTATTTACTATATAATTGTATCTATTATTCTATGTATAATTGGAGCAATCGTTCCAATATATACAGCAAAACAAATTTTAAATATCTCAAATGGAATTTGGAAAGAACTTTTTTATAGTTCAATAGCAGTATTTATTCTTGAAATAATGCGAAATATCTTATCTTTTATATCTAGTCGTAATGCCTCGAAATTCTATCGTACAACCTTAAAAAATATTCAAATTGGAATTGCTACGGAAATCTTAAAAACAACATCTTACGAATTTAATAAAAAATCTAGTGGGTATTTTATCGAAAGAATATCAAGTGATTCAGGTAAAATTGCCGATATCTATTTAAATATTTGTGATTGTTTAACAGAAATTATTACAAAAATAGGAATTCTAGTAAGTATTTTTATTTTAAATAAATACATTTTTGTCTTTTATATTTTCTTTTTAACCATTTTATTTTTAGTTCAAAAGAGGAAAAATGATGTTTTTCAAAAAAGTGATAAAGAATATCGGAAAAAGAAAGAAAAAGCTACTAGTTTAGTTTCCGAATTAGTAAGAGGAGCGAAAGATGTTAAAGTTTTAAATGCTGAAAAAAGTTTCTTAAAAGAAGCAAAAGAAAGAATTACAACAGCTCAAGAATTTCGTTATAAAATGTTTTTTATAGTGCGAATGTATCGAATGCTATATAATAATCTTCGTGATATTTTAGATTTTTCTTATATTTTATTGGTAATTTTTTTAATTCAAAAAGAATTATTAATTATTTCGACAGCTATAATTTTATTTAATTACAGAAACCAAGTTATATATACCTTAGATTATGTTGGCATGCTTATGGAATACATCAAAGACTTTAATCTTTCTGCTAATCGAGTGTTTCAAATTATTGAAAGTGAAGCAAAGGAAAAATTTGGAACTAAACATCTTGGAAAGGCCCATGGTGACTTTGAATTTAAAAATGTTTCTTTTGCTTATGAAAAAGACGAACCAATATTAAAAGATATTAATTTTAAAATTAATGCTAATGAGACAGTATCTTTTGTTGGTAAAAGTGGTTCTGGAAAATCAACTATTTTTAACCTTTTATGTAAATTATATGAACCTAATCAAGGTGAAATTACAATTGATGGAATTAATATTAATGAATTAGATAAGGATTCTATAAGAGGAAATATATCTATTATTAATCAAAGTCCTTATATCTTTAATATGAGTATTAGGGAAAATTTAACTTTAGTAAAAGAAGGTTTAAATGAAGAAGAAATGATTGAAGCTTGTAAAATGGCTTGCTTACATGATTTTATTATGACTTTGCCAAAAGGATATGATACAGTAGTTGGAGAAGGTGGCGTATCATTATCAGGCGGGCAAAGACAACGACTAGCCATTGCTAGGGCCTTAGTGCAGAAAACAGAAATTATTTTATTTGATGAAGCAACCAGTGCTTTAGATAATGAAACACAAAGAGATATCCAAAATGCTATCGAAAATATGAAAGGAGATTATACAATTTTGATTATTGCTCATCGTTTATCAACAGTTATTAATAGTAATCGTTTAATTTTTATTGAAGATGGAAAAGTTTTAGATATTGGAACTCATAAAGAACTATTAAAGAAAAACAAAAGTTATCAAAAATTATATGAATTAGAGTTAAAGGAAACTAGTAGATAGTTTTCTTTTTAATGAGTAAAAATTGTTGCAATTTCTAGAAATTCTAGTAGAATAAAAAACTTAAGGAAGTGAATTTATGACTCCAGTTATCAAAACAGAACAAGAAATAATTACTGATTTAACAAAATATATTGCTAGTGGCAAGAAAAATCGCCCTTCAGTTTTATCTCCTTTAAAAAAGATAGAACGTACACAAAAAGTTTGTGATTTTGTCTTTGAACACTGTTATAAGTTTAAAATAAGTACAGAAATAAAATTTGTTCCGAAAGAGTGTTTAACAGAAGAAATATTAATTAAACTAGTTTTAGTTGACCCTAGAAATATCGAATTATTAGATGAAGAGTTAATTACACCTTCTGTTATGACAGCTTTTGAGTTTTCAAAAAGAAGAGGAGAACATTTATCAGCTATGATATGGCAAGAATATGGTGTAAAAATTAATTATCCTCCCAAAATATTTGCTGTAAGAGATAGTATTTCTTCTTTTTGTGATGAATTAGATTTAAAATATAATGATGAAGAACTATTAAGTGATAATAATTTATATGTAAAAAAAGTTTCTGAATGTATAATAGAATATTTTAGAAAAAAAGATGATATTGTTTTAAAAACAGTTGATAAAGTAAAATGCAAATATAAATATGTTGATATAAATAGAGATAAAAAAGTATTAGTCCTTATTTCTGGTCTTCCTGATTCTGGAAAAACGACTTTTGGAAAAATGCTCCATCATCGTATTAATGGTTCGATATTTCTTGATTCAGATGTCCTTGCTGAATGTGGGAGAGAATTAGATTCCCTTCAAAGTTTAAATAGTAAAAATTCTAAAGTAGTAATTTTTTCTGACCCAAATGCTGATTATTATTTTAGTGAAGAAGCAATGAAAGATTATGATGTGGTTAACATTGTTGTTGTGCCTAAATCTATCGAATTAATGTATCGTCATTCAAAGCATAATCAAAGATTTGCTTTTAAAGACTATGTGGAAGGTGAAGCAAGAAACCCTTTTTATGAAGGACACTATAGAGATATAACAGTTACTAATCTTTATGATGAACGACTTTGGAATTGTGTTGATGAAGTCCTAGAAGACATGGCTCTTCTTTTAGATTTTGATTTACCACCTATTGAAGATGTAGAAGAAACAAGAAAATTGCAAAAAATCTAAAAATCAACTTTAAAATACTAAAATTTCCCCATTTGCTATAAAATCTAATATGTAGTATAATTAAAATACTTTAAATCAAGAGGTGAAAGAATGAAGGGAATCAAAAAGTTTTATCAAAATAATCGAGTATTTGTAATCTTGATGAGTATTGTCTTAGTATGTATTGTAATAATGGCTATCTGTTTAATAAGTTTTTTCTATGGTAGCAAAGATAGTAGTGTTTATGGCGAAAGATTAGATGGAATTGATGCTGTTAAAATTGAAGAATCAAGAATAAGTGAATTAGAATCGGAGCTTGATACTTCACCATTAATTGATTCATCAAAGCTTACAATTACAGGTAAAATTATTTATGTAAAAATGAATTTTGTTGCTACTGCATCTTTAGTTGAAGCACAAGGTAAAGCATTGGAACTTTTAGAAAAATTTAATGATGAAGAAAAAAAGTTTTATGATTTTCATTTTACTTTAGAACAAAAGAAAAGTGAGACAGGAAGTGGATTTATCATATCAGGTGCTAAAAATGTTAATGGAACAAATTTAGTATGGAATAATAATAACGAAGTTACTGAAAAATCCGATGTGGCAGCAGAGTAATGAGGTGTCAAAATGAAAAATAAAAAAAGAATTATAATTATATCGGCTATAATAATAATTTTTCTAATTCTTACAACTATAATTACTATGTCTTTTCTGAAAGATGAAAACAAATTAACTGTCGCAGAAAAGCAATGGATAAATGATAATATAAGTAATGTCCAAAATGTTAATATTATCAACAACGTTGATATTGCTGGTAAAAGCGGTAGTGGTATTTTCTATGATTTTATTAAAGAAATAAAAAATGAATATAATATAACTGTTAATCCTATTACTTATAATAAAGGTGAAGAAGTAGGAAGTCGTTCTTTTAAAATTGTAACAGAACTTAATGATAATGACCTTGTCTTTAAGGAAGAACATTTTGCTTTAGTTGGAAATAATAATAAAGTGTATAACTTAGAAGAAGAAATTAATGTTGGTATATTAAATACTGATGAAAATTTAGTCAAAAATTATATTAAAGAAGCAAACATTAATTTTATAAATTATGATGATTTTGATTCATTATTAAATGATATAAAAAATGAAGAAAAAATAAAATTTATCTTAGTTCCGTTAGACGAAAATATGTCAATGGTACTTAGCAAAGATTATAAAATATATAAACATTATAGTGATATAAAGAAATATTTTGTCTATGAAATTGCTGATAATGATCCTTTTAGTTCAATCCTAAAAAAATATTTTTCAATTTATAAGTCTGAAAAATTAGAAGAATCAATAAATAATAATATATTAAATGCTTTAACTACAGCTTTAAATATAAGTGAAAAAGAATTAACTAATATTCAAGCTAAAGAATATAACTATGGCTTTGTAAATAATACTCCTTATGAAGTAATAACAAGTGGTAATTATGGGGGAATACTGTCTTTATATTTGCAAAAATTTAGTAGTGTTACTAATACTGACTTTAAATTTACTAAATATAAAAATTATAATGATTTTATTGAGGCGATAAAAAATGAAAAAGTTGATATCTATTTTAATTATTATGATCTAGATACTAATTTTAAAACAGTAGATAATGGAATACCTATAACTTATGATATTCTTACAAAAAAAGGTGATAATACAGTTATTAATTCTATTGAATCATTAAGAAATAAAGAAGTTTATGTAAGTGATAATAGTTATTTAGCGAAATACTTAAAAGAATTAGGCTTTTTAAAAGTTAATACTTACAAAAATGAGAAAGAATTAAAGAAAGTTATTAAAAAAGATGTAACTATTATAATAGACCATGAAATTTATAATTATTATGCTAATACTTTACTAAATGATTATAATAGTAAATATGTTAAAACAATTAAAAATACATATAATTTTAAAGTAAAAGAAGCTAATTCTTTTTATCAACTATTTACTAAATATATAAGTACTTTAGACAACAAAGAAATAGTAAATGCTGGTTTATTCAATCATGTTATTAATTCTAAAAAAGGTAAGACATTAGGTAGAGTAGCTAAATACATTTTAATACTTCTAGGAATAATAATACTCTTACTAATTAGTTACTATCGAAATAGTAAGAAAATAAAAATCACTAGTAAGATTAAGAAAGAAGACAAACTTAAATATATTGACCAATTAACTTCGTTAAAGAACAGAAATTACTTAAATGAAAATATTGATTCTTGGAATAAAAACACAATTTATCCACAAGCAATGATTGTTCTTGACTTAGATGATTTACAAGCTATCAATGATACTTTAGGATATGAAGCTGGTGATGAACAAATTAAAGCAGCAGCTAATATTTTAATTAAAACACAAATAGATAATTCTGATATTATTAGAACAGATGGTAATGAATTTTTAATTTATTTAGTGGGATATGAAGAAAAACAAGTAGTTAGTTATATTAGAAAACTATATAAAGAATTTAAAACTATGCCACACGAATATGGGGCTACAATTGGATTTAGCATGATAATAGATGATATTAAAACAATTGAAGATGCTATAAATGAAGCTGTCGATGATATGAAAAAGAAAAAAGAGGAATAGGAATAGTTATGAAAAATATAAGAAGATTTATAAGAAATTTCGTTAATGCTTTAATGCGCCCTGAAATGTTAGTTTTACCTGGACATTTAACTTTCTTTTTCTTCTTATCCGTAGTACCAACAATAACTGTTATAAGTTATGGTGCATCATTTTTAAATCTTCCCATGGATTTTATATCAGGATTTTTAACAAGGTCGTTTGGTGATAGTGTGGCGGAATATATAATGCCAATGGTATCAGGTGTAAATTTAAATATTGGTTATGTAATAACTTTAATATTAGGATTTATTATTGCATCAAATGGTGCAGCCGCAATGATTATTACATCGAATACTGTTTATAAAATACGTGATAATGGTTTTATAAGAAGAAGAATTAAAGCATTTATAATGACTATTTTTATTGTTTTATTATTTCTTTTTATTCTTGTAATCCCAATCTTTGGGGATATCATAATTGATATGATTAAGTTAGTAAATATTAATACAGTTGTTACTAATAATATTGTTAAAGTTTTTAATATTTTAAAAGGACCTGTTAGTTGGCTGATAATATTTTTCTTTATAAAATTATTATATACAATGGCTCCAGACAGAAAATTACCAAGTAGATTTGTTAATTATGGAGCAGTATTTACATCAGTATTTTGGATATTAGCTACATACTTATACTCTTATTATATAAATCATTTTGCTAATTATAGTGTTTTTTATGGTGGACTTGCTAATATTGTAATCTTGATGTTATGGGTTTATCTTTTAGCTTATATATATGTTATAGGTCTTGCTTTAAATAATCGAGAAGAAATTGATAAAATTGAAAAAACGGCTAAAATAGAAATGTAGTTGTTTTTTTGTAGAATGTATGTCATAATAAACGGTAAAAGAGGGATTTAGATGATTAATGCTAATTTATATAGTGTATGTAAAAATGTAGAAGAAAATAGTCAAGGATACTATATTTTATTATCTATACAATCTTTAGATAATAATTTAAATAAGAAACTCACTCATTTTGATGATATATTAAATTCATTATACGGAAAAGATAGTGTTTATTATAAAAAGACTAATAGAAGTATTATTAAATGTAATAGTTTTGATGATATAATTGATTACTATATTCCTTGTGATATCGGAGTAATAATGGAAATTTTAGAATTGTTTACTTATATGAGAGGTACTAATGTATTTTTAGAAAATGATTTTATAACTAAAGGGCAACTTACTAGAAAGAATAAAAAAGAACTTTATTTTCAAGTAAGCGAGTTCGTTAAAAAAGGTATTATTGATTTGCAAGAAAAGGAAGAAGAACATATAAGCGAAGAACAATTAATGAGAAGCATGTTCTGTTAAAATATTCTTTTATAGTATATAATAAATTTAAGTGAATAAATTGGAAAATATGATAAGTATTAATACATAAAGTAGTATCAGAATAAAGAAATAGAAAAATATTTATTTTGACCCTTATAAAATAGAAGAGCAATTAAGTGATGCAGACTATATTTTTATAACTCATAATCATTATGACTATTTTGATATAATAATATAAAAAAAGAAACGACTAAATTTATTTTTCCTTTATCAATGAAAGATGAAGTGAGTGATTTAGATAGTTTTGAGATATTGCTAGTTGAACCAAATAAGGAGTATAAAATTGATAATTTAAGATTTAAAACTACATATAGTTATAATATTAATAAAGAATTTCATTAGAAAAAAGAATATTTTGTTGGTTATATTTTAAATTTAGAAGGAATTAAATATTATGTTGCTGAGGATATTAACATTTTAGAGGAGAATAAATATTTAGAAGTTGACGTGGCACTTGCTCCTATTGGTGGTAAATTTACCATGGATTATCAAGAGGCGGCTTTATTTATTAACGCTATTAAGCCTAAAATAGTTATTTCTATCTATTGGTTCATTAATCGGTGATAAAAGATAAAGAAAAGATTTTTCGAAACTTATTGATTCTAACATTGAATGTGCATAATTTTAGAGTAGTTTCTATAAAAATTTTTGGAAGTACTGCATAAAAACGGTACTTTTTGTCACTTAGTAGTCACTTTACTTAGCATATACTTAATCTTAGAAAGGGAAAATTTTTATGGAAAATATTTTAAAAGTAGAAAATTTAACAAAGATTTACGGTAAAGGAGAAACAAAAGTCATAGCACTTGATGATGTATCTTTTGAAGTTAAAAAAGGCGAATTTGTGGCAATTGTTGGAGCTTCTGGTAGTGGAAAGTCAACTCTTCTTCATTTAATTGGTGGAGTTGATAGACCAACTAGAGGAAAAGTATTCATTGATGGAGAAGATATTTATAAAATGAAAGATGATGCCTTAGCTATATTTCGAAGAAGACAAGTAGGATTAATATATCAATTTTATAATTTAATTCCTATATTAAATGTTGTCGAGAATATTACTTTACCTTTGGAACTTGATAATAAAAAAGTTAATCAAGATGAGCTAAAAGAATTACTAGAAACACTAGGTCTTTCCAAAAGAAAAGAACATTTACCTAACGAATTATCTGGGGGACAACAACAAAGAACATCTATTGGAAGAGCAATTATAACACATCCTGCAATTATCTTAGCTGATGAACCAACAGGAAACTTAGATTCAAAAGCCAGTGATGAAATAGTGGAATTATTAAAAATATCAAATAAAAAATATAAGCAAACAATTATAATGATTACCCATAATTTAGAAATTGCATCAATTGCTGATCGAATTATCAAAATTGAAGATGGCCATATTGTAAAGGAGGATTAAAATGAACCTTCTTAATAAATTAACTTTAAAAAGTTTAAAACTAAATAAAAAAAGAACTATTGTTACCATAATTGGAATAATTTTATCTACGGCTTTAATTGTTGCTGTATCAAGTCTTGTAGTAAGTGCCAGAGTTTCTTTAATTGAATATGAAAAGAAAGAAAAAGGAAATTATCATTACATTCTTTATGATATCCCAAAAGAGGATTTAAAATACTTTTATAATAATCGCGAAATAGAAAGTATTTATTTAACTAGTTCTGTAGGTTATGCTAAAGTAGATAGTCAAAATGAAAATAAACCTTATCTTTTTATTAAAGGATATTCTAAAGAGGCTTTAGAAAGTAAAAAGGATACGTTAATTGAAGGAAGATTGCCTCAAAATTCTAACGAAGTAGTCATTTCTAGTCACATAAAAAATAATGGTGGAATATATTACAAGTTAGGAGATATACTAGATTTAGAAATTGGTAATCGTTATATTGATAATGATTTATTAAATCAAAATAATCCATATTTAGAAGAAGAAGTTTTTGTTGGAAATGATAAAAAATCTTATGAAATAGTTGGAATTATGGAAAGATTACCTTATACAGAGGAACCTTTTGATTCTCCAGGTTACACTATTATTACTACTTCCGATGAGGAACAAGATTTTGTTGATGTTTATATAAGACTCACTAAAGATGGCTTGAAAAATAAAAATAAGTTAATGGCTAGTATTTTAGGTATTAGTGAGAAATCATTTCAGTGGTTTTATTCAGGAATGAATGAGGAAATAACAGTGGAAGAATTTGATAAAGCTTCTAAAGAATTAGAAAGAAGCAAGTATCAAATAAATGTTAATAGTGGACTTATTAGATTAGAATCATCTCTACTTGAAGATAGTACAATAAGGTCATTACTTATTGTAGCAATAATGATTATTGCTATTATAATTGCAACTTCAGTATTTTGTATTAAAAATAGTTTTGATATTTCAATTACAGAAAAAACAAGACAATATGGAATGTTATCAAGTATTGGTGCTACAAAAAAGCAAATCAAGAAAAATGTCTATTTTGAAGCATATATCTTAGGATTAATAGGTATTCCTTTAGGAATTATATCTGGTCTAGTTGCCACTTATATTTTAATTATAATTACTAATTATTTTTTAAAAGAAAGTTTAAATCTATCTTTAGTCTTTAGTTTATCTTATTTAGCTATTTTAGTTTCAATAGTTCTTGCTAGTATAACTATTTATTTTTCCGCAATGCGTAGTGCTAAAAAAGCTTCCAAAACTTCTCCTATAGAAGCTATAAGAAGTAATAATGATATTAAAATTAAATCAAAAAAACTTAAAAGTCCTAAAATAATAAAAAAATTATTTGGAGTAGGTGGCGATGTTTCTTATAAAAATTTAAAGAGAAACAGAAAGAAATATCGTACTACTATTGTATCAATCGTTGTTTGTGTTACAATCTTTATTGCGCTATCAACATTTGTTAATTTATCTTTTGATGTTACAAATTTATATATTAAAGAACTAAATTATAATATTTCATTAAGTTTTAAAAGCAATGATACGAATAATTTAAAAACAATTAATGAAATATTAGAAATGGATAATATTAAAGATTATGCCATTATAAGAGAAAATAATAATTATAATATAAAAAATCCTAAGTTGACAGCATTATATCAAAAAGTTACTGGTTTTGGGCTTGATACAGAATACTATTATGCTCCTATTAAAGCACTAGGAGAACACCAGTATAATGAGTATATCAAAAAGTTAGAACTTAAGTATGAAGATATAAAAGATAAAGCAATATTAATAAACTCTTATACTGGAACTTATTATGATGAAGAAAGTGAAAAGAATAAAATGAGTGAAATAGAAATATTTGATTATCAGGTAGGAGATAATATTAATGGATATATAGAAAGTAATAGTAATGATACTAAAAATGATTTTGATTTTCAAATAGGAGCAATAACAAATATTAAACCAATGGGTGATTTTGGTAGTCAAGCTTATTTAATTGTTAGTGATGAATTTTATAATAATAATTTAAAAGTAGAAAATGAATATAGCAGTAGAGAATCTCTTTATATAGATTCAAGTAAACCAGATAAGTTGCAAGATGATATTGAAGATTTAATAAAAAATAATCGAGATAATCATTATTTATACAATACTAACGAAGAATTAAAAGCAATGAAGTCATTATTTACTTTAGTTGCAATATTCTTGTATGGCTTTATTACAGTTATTGCTTTAATTGGAATTACTAATATCTTTAATACTATAACTACTAGTATGAATTTGAGAAGAAGAGAATTTGCCGTTTTAAAATGTATTGGAATGACGACAAAAGAATTTAATAAAATGATTAGACTAGAGAGTATTATGTATGGTTTAAAATCTTTAATTATAAGTATCCCTTTAGGATTAATATTATCAGTTCTAATTCATAGAGCTTTAGTAAATGGTGAATTTGTAATACCATTTAAGCCACCTTACTTAGCCATTATTTTAGCAATAGTTTTTGTCTTTACTTTAATAATAGTTATTATGAAATATTCATTAAGCAAAATTAATAAACAAAATATTATTGAAACAATAAGAAATGAAAATATATAGAAAGATTATAAGTCTTTCTTTTTATAATGTAAATTTTACATTAATAATACATTTGTCTTGAATTTTTGGACATACTAAGATTGAATAAAATAATAAATTGCGGTAGAATAAATATAGTATGAAGGTGTTTATATTGCAAAAGAAGTTAGATTTTTTTAAATATATATCTTTAATTTTGGTGCTTATTTTAGTATTATCTATTTTTATTTCTAATACTAATGCTTTAATTACTTTTAATAAAATAGGAAGTGAAGAAAAAAAGATTGATACTCTCACTTACAATTCATATGATAAATTAATTAATGAGAATAATACAGGTAAAGTATGGGCAGATAAATCAGTGTTTAATAATGATATAACTATTGATAATAATACAATCAAAAAAGAAACAGATGAAGAATTCTTAGTTTCTTTATCGGCTCTTTCATTAGGAGTCGACTTGAATTTAAAAGAAGGTAATGTTAAAGATATTGTAATAGTACAAGATGCGTCAGATTCAATGAAAGATAATAAAGTTGGGTCGATTACAAGATTACAAGCTAGTAAAAATGCTATTAATGAATTATTAGAAACAATTGCGAAAGCAAATGATAATTTATCTAGTGATGAGGAAAAGTTTAAATTAGCAGTAGTTACATTTAATACTAAAGGTTCTGAAAAAGTAATCTTTGATTTAAGTGAAGTTAATACTACAAACTTATCTGAATTACAAACAAAAGTGAATGGTATAACTACCAAGCTAGACACTTATATCAGTACTGGACTTAACCTAGCTTATGAGCAAATAAAAATTAATGGCAGACCAAATGTTGATTCATCAATAATTACTTTTATGGATGGCAAACCATCTCCTGCAAGCGATGGGCAAGTAGCGATTACGTCAGCTAATAATATCAAAAAAAATGGAGTTATAATGTATTCTGTAATTATGCACAGTAGTGCTACAGGTGGAACTAGTACTGATATTGATAAAATAGGGCAAGCCTTATCATCC
>CAOJBM010000038.1 GCA_948329525.1 uncultured Mycoplasmatota bacterium | reverse complement strand
TATGCTAGGCCTTATTCGACCTAGCTTTGTTCAATTTTGCTGCAAAAGTAAAGATCATAAAATGTTAGTTTTAACAATTAAAAAGGGATAGATAATAATTTAAAATTTCTGCAATTTTACCAATTTTGTAATTATTGCATAAAATCTCCTTCAATAATTAAATTTTTGCAAAAATTTCCCTACAATAATCCAAAAATAGTGATTTTACAAGTGTTTTTCTTTCTGTTATAGTATCAATTAGACAAGAGTGCTGTGTTGGTTTTGCCTTTTGTTTTATTAAATCTCATTGGGGGTTTTGGTAAATTAGAAGGAGGTAGTGCTATTCTAACTTTTTTCATTTATATCATCATTAAAGGTTTTAACAACTTTATCAAAAGATTTATTTTCAATATCATTAAAAATACCAATAGGAAATCCCCATTCGTCTACTGGTCCATCATATGGTTCTTCTTCAATAATAGTTTCATTACTAAGTACATCAAAAGATTTATTTCTTTCTTCTACTTGTTTTCTTAATTCAGTTGCTTTTTTTTCCAAATCTTTTCTAGTTGTATCAGAAAGTTCTTCTTCAAAAGATTTATTTAGCATAACAGTCTGTGTTTCCGCATCATAACATCCAATTATAAATTTAGGATTTAAATAATTTATTGTATTACCAAAATCATTAGTTTTTTGAATCATAAAAGCTCCATAGCGCTCTCCATTTAAATCTGAACTATCCGCTAATTTATTAATATATTCTGTAGGAATTTTTATAAGGATTATCTTTTTCGAATCGAAATGACTCCAATTATTTAATTGATTTTGTAATGATTCCATTGTTGGTACATCAATTCCCATTGTCTGATACATAGCTATATTTTCTTGTGTTGGAGCATTTAACCCGATTGTTGTATAACTTAAAGAATTATGAGAGGTTCTTAATCCTTCCTCAAAAATATCGTTTACTAATTCGTTAGAATTTCCTCTTCGCCCTGTTCCATGTCCTAAATATGCATATCCATCTTCTTTTAATAATGATTCTAAAGACTCTAAAGATACTCGTTTAAAACGGTCTGTTGTAAGATTTATTTCTTCTATTTTCTTATTTATCTCATCAAGTTGTTGTTGTCTTTCTTCTCCAAATTTATCACTTGCTTTCTTTTTTATTTTCAATAAATGGTCTTGTTCATATAATAAATGCCCTAGTTCTACTTCTTTGGCTAAATCAACAGAATTACTTGGTTCAACAACTTTTAAAACTTTTTTTCCTGTATCATCTAAAAATAAGATTCTTGATACTTCATCAAATTTTACTGGTGTTTCATTGGATGAGTTAGCATGCCTTACATTAGGATTTCCTGACATAAATCCACCATAATCGTCAGTTAAATGAAACAAATTAGGATTAGCAGGAGTTTCTATGATAACTTTACCATATCTTACAGCAGTTCCTCCTAAGTACCAATCAACTTCTAAATAACCTTTACCACCACCGCTATCTTTAATTTCTTTAGTATTTATATAGTCTAATAAGGCCTTATAACTAGTTGCTCGATACATATGGTCAGAATATAATTTTACACCATCTATTTCTGTTTTAGCACTATCTCTAAGTTTTAATCTTTCATTTAAGGTTAAAGGTTCATTATTTAATACTTTTTCTTGAACTATTCGAATATCCTCATGTTCTGATAATGGTAACAATTTAACATCAATTAAACCTTTTTCATTTATAAAGTTGCTGATATCATTATTAGCATTTAATATTTCTATGTTTTGTTCATTTATAGCATTATTTCCAATTTCTTGTACTTTTTCAGATAATTCATTTGCTACTTGAGAAATTTGTTCTGTTACTTGATTTATGTTTATAGAACTAACTTCTTCATTAATAGTTTTTTGGTTAATATCTAAGTTTTCATTATTACTTATATTACTATCCTTATTTACTCCATAGTTAATACCAGCCATAGCACTATTAATAATACCTCCGCTTATAGCACCATATACACCACTTTTCAAGGCATCTTTTGAAGTTCCAACAAAATCATAGTCTTCTTTAAATATACCTGTTCTAAATGCTGAATCAAGATAACTTTGAGTTGATTCTTCTACTGCTTCTTTGCCCATAGATTGTAATAATGTTTTAAAACTTGTAACATTAACATCTCCTATACCAGTTATTCCACCCAAAAATCTTTCTAAACAAGTTTCTGATATACCTGTTAAAACGCCATATGTTATGGATTGTCCTCTACTATAACCTTCTACTAAACCTTGATGTGCTGCTCCTCCACCTGCTGGAACACCCATTGAAACCGCACCTAGAGTAGGACAGCCAGTAGTACTACTGATTAAAATACTTGGTATCATGTTACCAATACTTTGACTTATTTCATAAACATTCTCATCAGCAAGACCATAGTCTTTTTCTTTTAAAGCTTGCAATATATACATTGTTTCATATTCATGCATACTATAGGTATAAACATCGTCATTGTCAAATAAGACATCTATGGTATTTTTAACATTTCCTATCCAATTAAATATACCATCATTTGTTCCTTTAGAAATTTCTGCTAGATAATTATTAATATATTCTGTTGCTTTATCAGGATTTTCTTCTAAATTTTTCAAAAATTCATCAGCTTTTAATTTTCCACCATAGTTATTAATTTCATCTTGGATAGCATTTAAAAACTTAGAAGCTTCCTTTTCTCCTTCTTTTTCATATAAATATAAATACATTTTTTTATACTCATCATTACCTTTTTGAGCCATAGCTTCAATAGTTAGTAATTCATCACTTATAGTAATGATACCACTTGATTCAGGAAAATATTTTTCTATCGCTTTAGCAAACGAAAACTCGTCAACATAGCCAAATTTTTTACAATATGAGGAATAAGAAAATTTATAGGCTTGATTGGCATTTCCATAAGTTACTTCTAATAAATTTTCTTTAGTTATATTGTATTCTTTAATTTCATATTCTTGGTAATCTTCATTATAATTTAAATATTTGTAATCTAAAGTTTTTAAATAAGATTTATATTTATATATTCCTGAATTAAAACAAGCTATATCGTTTTCTATTTCATCTATAAATGTTTGATAGTCTTCATAAGTTTTTAAATCCTTTAATTTATTTATTGTTACTTCATCTAATTCAAATTCCTTTTTTATAGATTCTAAATCTTCTTCAAGACCGTTTATATAATCTTTCAGTTCCGGTTTTTCTTTTAAAGCAATTTCATATAGTTCATCAAAATTTTTATTTGGATAAATATATTGATATTGAGAAGTTATATTCGCTTTTTCATTTACAATAAAACTAACTCTTTCTTGTAAGTATTTAATTTTTTCTAATAATTCTTCATTTTGTTTTATTTGTTCTTCATAGAAAGATATTTCCCCATTTATTAATTCTGTTTCTTCTTTAATAAAGGCTTCTATTTCTTCGGAAGTAAAGGAAGGCATAGTGATAGTTAGCTCCGTATCTAAATTATAATTTTCAACCTCAATACTTTTTTCAATATTTTTATTGCTATTTGAAGTTTCACTACTTATTGTTATACTTCCAATTTCTTTTGAAGTTGAAGTAGTAATTAAGTTGTTGTTATTACTTTGTTTTATTGGTGCCATATCTTTTACTCCTATTCATAAACATTATAACACATTTTATTTTTGTTTTTTCCCAAAAAAAAGAAGAAATTTATTCTTCCACAATCTTAATATTATATATTTAATCATACCATTTCAGATAAACAATATGCTCAATATTAACCATAATTTAATAACTTGCTACACCTTTTATAAATGAACTTACATTATCAGAATGAACTTACATTATCAGGATGAAACGTTTTTAATAATCTTAGATAATCTTTTTTAACATATTATCACGATTTGCACTAATAATTTGAGATACTTGATTTAGAAATTGCTCTAAAATAGTTGATTCAGCTGGGTCATTTTTAACAAAATTAACAACATCATCTAAAGAAGATACTGCCTCATCTGTAAATTGAGTCACTGAATTAAATTGAATATCTATTTTTCCACCATTTTTTAACTTATTAACTATTTCAGGAATTGATTGAGAAGACGTGGAGAAGGAAGAAGTAGCACTATTAATTGAAGAAGTTGTTGCCTCTTCAAATAATGGTATATCTCCCATACTAGTTTCTCCACCAAGTTTTGAAGAAACAGTTGAGGCATTTTCAATGTTAGTTCCTCCACCAAGACTTGAAGAAACAGTTGTGGCATTTCCAATGTTAGTTCCTCTACTTAATGAGGGAGAAACAGTCGGAGATACATTACCAATACTAGTCACTTCATTTGTTGATGGAGTAACAGTTGGGGGTTTTGGAATATCATCGATCGGAGATAAACTTGTTTCTATGTTAGAAGTTTTGGAAATAACAGAAACAAATTCACCAGCAAAACTTAATATAGCTGCAATAGAAGATTTTATTCCTGATGAAACTAAAGCTTTAGTTGTACCATCTTTATAACTCATAGAGTTATTAAAATTTTTTTCAGCATCTTTACCGTATGTAGCCAAAAAAGTCTCTCCACCAATAGTTGCTCCAGCGGCTACTCCCGATGCTGTAGCTACACCTATAGCTGAAGCTTCAGCTGTAGTTGCTGCTGAAGAAGCCGCACCTGCTGCAGCACCTCCTGTAGCAACAGTTACACCAACAAAAGGAACTGCTTCGCCAACTATATTTCCTATTTTTCTTGCACTAGGGGAAGAATTTTGAGTTAAAAAGCCATCTTCCTGATAAACGTTTTCATCAAAAAAATCTTTAACATAAGTTTTTGAAACTGTATCTTTTACTGAACTATTCCTTTCCTCTAAAATTTGTTTAATTTCTTCATCAGTTGCTCCACTAACTTTTAAACCAGCTTTTATTCCCATGTTACCTGCATGATGAGCAAGCATAGTTAATGAATCAATTACACCTTCAGTAAATAAACCTACTCCTTCAACAAGACCTGCATTAAGACTACATCTAGTTGCTGTTATACTTTTTGAGGCATTAACAGCTTTTTCATACCAATTTAATTTTTCTTCTTGATTGTTATTTTTATTAACAACAGGTTCAGGAGTTGGATCTTCTTTAATCTCTGGTTCAATTTCCTTTTGTTCTTCTTGATCTTCAATAGGAATTTTTTCTACACCATCTAACAGAGTATCTACTTTTATCCAAGCTTGAGGATTACCATTTTTATCTCTAACATCAGCAACTAATTTATCTTTATCATACTTTTCAAGTAAATCTTCTAATTTCATGTTTTCTTCCGTAAATCTTTCAGCAACATTGCCATTTTCATCTAGTAAAACTACGCGATAAATTATACTATCATCTTTTACTATAGACGTATTTAAATGTAATTTATTAGTTTCATCTTTTGTTCTATCAGACGAATAATAACCATATTCTAAACTTTTATTTTGACCTATTTTTTGACCAACTTTTAAATCTATTGCGTACTTAAAATTCTTTTGATTTTCATCCAAATCATAATTTTCTATAACTGAACTACCTAAATTTTTTGCGGTTTCTGCAGCTTGAATAATTATATTAATCGTATTTTCTTTTGCTTTACTAACGCTTTGACTAGTATTTGTATTAGCTGGATTTATACCTGACATATTATCACTATCCTTTATTTTGTTCTGAAACTAGTTCTTTTAAATTATTGATAAAAATCTTTTGTTCTTCATTAACAAAACCTATAAAACTTATTTCTTTTATTTGATCGTGATTAAATAATAAAATTTGATCTGATGTTAATAATCCTTCTGGATATAAACATGCTGAATAATCAAACGTTTTATTTTGACCATAATCTTTTGAACCAAATCCAATAATCATTACTTTTTTTGTTGCATCTTTTAATAGTACCACACTTCCTATAGGTAAATATTTTTCCACATAATTTGACTCCATTTTTCTAACTCCTATCTATTTTCATTATAAAGTAATTTTTTTGTATTTACAAATTATTAAATTATACTTAACTATTTATTTACAATACTAAAAAAGCAAATATTATTCTTCCACTATCTTAATATTTGCCCCAACCGAATTTAATTTCTCAACGATATTATCATACCCTCTTAAAATATGTTCTATTTTAAATACTTCAGTAGTACCTTTTGCAATTAACCCTGCAACAACCATGGCTGCTCCAGCTCTTAAGTCAGTTGCTTCCACATTAGTTCCTGTTAAATAAGATTTACCTTTAATCTTTACAGTTTGACAAGTAAGTTCCATATCAGCCCCCATTTTTTGAAGATAAGGAATATGACTCATTCTATTTTCAAATATAGTTTCTTCAAATACTGATTCTCCATTTGCTTGGGTAAGCAATACTTGCATAGGTTGGCCTAAATCAGTAACAAAACCCGGGAAAACTAGAGACCTTATGTTAACTGGTTTTAGATTATCAGTTTTATTTATAATGGCACAATTATTCGTTATTTGAATATCAACACCCATATCTTTTAATTTTGAATATAATGCCTCATTATGTTCTTTAATAATATCATTAATTACTAAGTTATTACCTAGTAGTGCACCAATAATCATATAAGTTCCTGCTTCTATTCTATCAGGTATTACTTCTACTTTAGCTTTACCTAGAATATCAACTCCGTAAATAGTTATTTCACTAGTTCCTGCTCCATATATTTTAGCTCCCATATTATTTAAAAGGGTAGCAACATTAACTATTTCTGGTTCTTTAGCAGCATTTTTAATTTTTGTTACACCTTTTGCTTTAACTGCTGCTAACATCAAGTTTACTGTTGCACCACAAGAAGCAATATCCAAATATATATTAGCACCTTTTAACTCATCAGCAACAATTGTATATTTATTTCCATCAATTTCTATTTTAGCTCCTAATTCTTCAAAACCTTTTAAATGTAAGTTAATTGGTCTTTTACCTATATTACATCCACCTGGAAAATATATTTCAGCTTTTTTATATTTACCTAATAAAGCTCCCATAAAGTAATATGATGCTCTTAATTTATTTGAGTACTCTTCTGGAATTAAAGTATTTTCCATATGAGAGTTATCAATAACCATCATATTATCTTGTAGATTAACATCACATTTTAATAATTTTAATATATCAACTAAAGCATCAGTATCAGAAATATTTGGAACATTATCTATTGTAACTTCACTATCAGATAAAATAGCAGCAGGTATTAAAGCTACAGCACTATTTTTAGCACCACTAATTTTTATTATCCCTGTTAGCTCTTGCCCACCTTCTATAACCATCTTTTTCATAAACTCACAAACTTTCCTCATTAAATTATACAATAATTTAAAGAAATTAATACATTTCCTTAATAACTATAGTATTTAATGCAAGATTTGTCAATTAGTGACAAATTACCTATTTAGAGGGTATGATTAATTTGTGATAATGTCTCTTCTAAAAAATTGCACTATATAGCACAATTTTTTTAACTAACTAAATTTTTTATTAAAAATACTGCATATAATGGAATTGATTTAATCTTTGTTTCCGAATTATATCCAAAATCTTTTGTACTAATTCTAATTATATAATTAGGATGGTATAATTCATAATAAACTTTTAAACTTTTTGATTGTGTATTTGCATTTGATTTTACCTCAATTGGTACTATACCATCATTAGTTGTAGTAATTAAAAAATCAATTTCAGAATCTCTGCTTCCTTTCCAATATAATAACTCAATTCCATTTGCCTTTAACTGATTTGCAACATAGTTTTCAGTAATAATTCCATTATATATTTTCATATCATCAAGAATAATAGTTTTAATATCATTATTTAGTATTCTATTAAAAACACCGACGTCTGAATAATATACTTTAAACACACTTTCATCTACAAAACCTAGTAATGGTTTTTCTGGTATTTTTACACACTTACATATTTGTACCAAATTGCTTTCAGCAAGCCAATCTAATGGTAGCAAATATTCTCTTGATTTAGCTTTTGAATCGATAACAGAATATTGAAATTTTTTAGATGCATTTTGTAATTGAGAAGATAAAGAATTATATATACTTTTAATTTTAAGTGTTTCAGATGGATTTGTTACGTGATTGTTCATATCATTTTTATAATCTTCTACAATATTCTCTAATTTAGATAAATCATAATTATAGTAGTCATTTCCACATACTATCAGTTCTTTTACACTATCTGGCATTCCTCCAGAAAGTAAATACCTTCTATAATAGTCTAATGCTTTGTTGTGAAGCAATCCCATTGATTCATTTTTTTCAAAACATTCTTTTATTCTATTCAATAGTGGTTTTTGATCAAAAGCAATTAAAAATTCTTCAAAATCCATTGGATACATATATAATCTAGTTATTTTTCCTACAGGAAATGGCTTATTTAGCCTAGCTAATTTTACTCCAAGTAAAGAACCTGCACATATTATTCTGACATTACTATGTTTTTCATTAAAAAATTTCAATTCAGATATAAGATCTTCACTTTTTTGAATTTCATCAATAAATAAAATACTCTCTTCTTTATCGAAATCAAAGTCTAATAATATTTTTAAATCATTATATTTTTTATCTGATGATTCATCTGAAGAAAATAATTTAACAACGTCAGTATCTTCTAATAAATTAATTTTCTTATAATACTTAAACTCATTTTTACAAAATTCATTAATGATATATGTTTTACCACATTGTCTTACTCCTAAAATAACTAATGGTTTTAAGTCTTTTGTATTTTTCCAATTAAGAAGTTCATCATATATTTTTCTTTTCATTTTTAACTCCTAACTGGTTTAATTATATCATATTCACACTTTTTTGTACCCACTTTTTACTTTTATTCACACCTTTTTGCACCCACTTTTCGCTTTCACTTACACCTTTTTACACTCACTTTATTCATTAACTATTTAATTTCAAGTTAGATTTTAAGAAAAATTGTCTGTTACTTTATCTATTATTTCTTTTACTAAAGATTTATATTCTATTTCATCTTTTGTAGATTCCTCTGCTTCTAAAAGACATAACGGTGGAAACAAGACACACCAGAAGTTTTCTCCACTTCCTTGTCCTAAAGTAATTACAAGAGATTCATATTCTCCTTCATCATATAAAACACCGTTATATTCCTTAACTGGAAAATAATTTTCGCCAAAAGAAATATTGTAATTGTCAGTATATTTAGAAAGGGTATTATTAATTAATGGGATATTATTATTTATTAAATCTTTAGATTCTTTTATATTATTTGCTGTTTCAATATTTGGTATAATGTTTTGTTCTAAATCTCTTACAACAGCCATTTTTAATTCTTGGTCTTTTAAACTATTACTATTAGCTATCACTCTAAATCTTATAGATTCTTTTGGAATAACTAAACTTTCCTCTGTTTTTGATACACTTATTAAAATAAAAACTATTAAAGCAATTATTATAACTTTTTTCAAAATAAATCACCCAATATAATATTGAGTGCTATTTTATTATTTTATTCATTAATAATAAAAATGTATCTATCTAACTTGTTATAGTCTTGCTCACTATGAATTAAAGCATTAGGAAAAAACTTTTTAGCATAACTCATAATTTCGTTATGATGGTGAATTCCTGTTTCAAAAGCTATAATACTTGGCTTATTTAATTTCTTTACTGCTTTTTTAATAATTTCTTTATAAAATAAAGTATCATCTTGAACATATAAAGCAATTTGTGGTTCAAAATCTAACTCTTTTGAAACCTCATCTGTTTCCATCAAATATGGTGGATTACTAACTATAATATCGTAATTGTTTTCTAATTCCTCTTTTAATATATCTTTCTTTTTAAAATCAATATCTACTTTATTTTCTCTAGCATTTTCTTTTGCTACTTTTAAAGCTTCAGTACTTACGTCTATTGCAGTGACACAACAAGGAATTTCTTTTTTAATAGTTATAGCAATACAACCACTACCTGTGCCGATATCTAGTATTTTTGGTTCCTTAAAATCATATTTTTTAATATAAACAAGTAATTTTTCAATTAGTAATTCAGTTTCAAAACGTGGTATCAATACATTTTCATTTACTATAAATTGATAACCATAAAAATTGACATTGCCAATTAAATACTGAACAGGATAATAATTATCAACTTTTTTTAGTGCTTCTTCAATATTATCACCATATTTTTCCTTTAATAAAGTAATATCATTTTTAGTTAATTTATCTCTATTCAACTTTACCCTCTAATTTTAATCTTTGGTCTTCTGTTATTAAAGCTTCGATAATTGGTTCTATTGCACCGTCCATCACTTTATCTAAAGAATTAGTAGTAAAACCTATACGATGGTCGGTAACTCTATTTTGCGGATAATTATAAGTTCTAATTTTCTCAGAACGATCTCCAGTACCAATTTTACTCTTTCTTTCTGCTCCTAATTTTTCTTCTTCTTGTCTTGAATAATAATCATAAAGTCTTGTTTTTAAGATTTTTAAACCTTTTTCTTTATTCTTTATTTGACTTCTTTCAGTTTGGGAATAAACAATAATTCCTGTTGGTATATGTGTAAGTCTTACTGCAGAATCTGTTGTATTTACACCTTGTCCACCACAACCACTACTTCTAGTAATATCAACTCTTATCTCATTCATATCAAGTTCATAATCAAATTCTTCAGCTTCTGGCATTACTAAAACTGTAGCTGTAGAAGTATGAACTCTTCCTTGGGATTCAGTTTCTGGAACTCTTTGAACACGATGAGCACCAGACTCGTATTTCAATTTAGAGTAAACACTGTCACCTTTAATCATAACTTCGATTTGAGAATATCCTCCTGATGAACCTGCTTCCTCTGTTAATACTTCCATTTTCCAACCTTGTTTTTCAGCATATCGTGAATACATCCTTATTAAGTCACCAGCAAAGATGTTACCTTCATCTCCACCTGCTGCTCCCCTTATTTCCATAATAATATTCTTTCCATCATTAGGGTCTTTAGGTAATAATAAAACTTCAAAGTCTTTTTCCATTTTTTCTTTTTTTTCTTCTAATTCTTTTAATTCTTCTTTGGCTATCTCACCTAACTCGGTATCTTGCACTAATTCTTTATTTCCTTCAATATCATTAAGTACCTTTTTATATTCTTGATATAATTCATATATCTCTTTTAATCCTGCTTGTTCCTTAGATAACTCCATAGTTTTCTTTATATCACTAATCACTTCTGGTTTTAAAAGTTCTTCTGTTATTTCATTATATTTTTCTTCAATATTTTTTAATCTTTCATTCATAGTAAAAGCTCCATTTCTAATAAAAGTTTAAAAACAAATAGCTAATCTAGGCTTCCACTATCTTCATCATCAATAATAACTAAATCTTTTAAGTCATCTTCTGTTTGGTCTTCAGTTTCATCTTCTTCATAATAAGTATCATCATGTTGTTCCTCTTCGAAATCATCTTGCTCTTCTAAAACCCCATCAAGAATATCTTCTTCATCTTCTTCATCAATAACAATATTGTTAACTGTGTGCCTTGATTTCAAGTCCCAAAAGCCTTCTTTAAGCATAATAAATCTTTGGTCAGTTGAAAGCACTTCAAAGAAATCAGCTATTTTTTCTTCAAAAACCTTTTCTCCTAAATCTAGGGTATCACAAACTTTCTTAAATAATTCATTTATCTTCATTTTTTTATTTGATTCATTTAAAATCATGAAAGCAATATCATCATAAGACATAGCTTCTAATTCTTCTTTTGTTAAATCTTTAATTTTCATAAAATTTCCTACTTTCTACATTTCACTTGGAATATCAATAATTAGCAATGATAACATTTCTTTTAGAATATTATTAGCTAAATTTAAGATATATAACCAATCATTTCTTTTTTCTGCATTAGTTTCTCTACTAATGTTGTTATTTTGATAAAAAGCATTTAATAATACACATAAATCATAAATATAGTTTGCCAAATGTGATGGCATTCTATTTACAAAAGAATTATTAAGTGCCGACTCTAAATTTAAAATTTTTAATCTTAAATCTTTGTCTTGTTTATTATATATGTTATTACCTAGTTTTGTGAAGTGTTTTTGTTCATTTTCTACAAGTTTATTTATTCTAACATATGTATATAAGATATAAGGTCCTGTTTTTCCAGTTACTTCAGAAAATTTTTGGGAATCAAACACATAATCTTGAGTACGATTATTTTGAAAATCAGCAAATTTAATTATCGCATTTACAATAATATCTATATCTTCTTTAGACATCTTTTTATTTTCTTCCCGATTATTTAAAAAAGTTTCTTCGACTTCTTTAAATAAATTCCTCAATTTTGGGGCTTCACCACTCCTTGTTTTAAAAGGTTTCCCATTGCTACCATTGATTGTTCCAATATATGCATGTTCTAATTTTTCATATGGAATAATACTTGCTTTGTCACTAGCTCTAAAAACTTGTTCAAAGTGAAGATTTTGACGAAAATCAGTAACGTATATGATATGATTTGGATTAAATTTTTGCCATCTATCGTAAATAGTTGCTAAATCCGTTGAGTCATATAAATAAGCACCATTACTTTTTTTGAATATCATTGGAGGCATTGGTTTATTGTCATCTTCTTTTTTGACATTAATAACTAATGCCCCTTCACTTTCTTCTAAAAGGTTTTTTTCTTGTAAATATTTTTCTACTATAGGAAGAATTTTATAAGCATCACTTTCACCTTCCCATAAATCATAGGATACATCTAAATAAGAACATAGTTCTTTTACATCTTCAAGTGAAACTTCCATAATCTTATGCCATAATGCATTTATTTCCTCATTTGTTCCTTCTTGTAATTCTTTAGTAATATTAGCACATTCTTCTCTTATATTCTCATCTTGTTTACATAAAGCACTTATTTCAGGATAAATCTTATTTAAATAATCTATTGTTACTTCATTTTTATCTTTTTTATCTCTTATAATTCCATAAATTACTTGTCCTAGTTGTAAACCATAATCTCCTAAATGAACATCTGCTATTGTATCATGCCCCATATAGGAAATAATTCTTTTTAAAGATTCACCTATTATAGAAGGTCTTAAATGTCCAATATGAAGAGGCTTTGCAATATTATACCCACCATAATCAAGCATAAATTTCTCTTTTGTTTCTGGTAACTTGATATAAAACTTCTCATTATCATTCATTAAACATAAATACTCATTAATAAATTCATCACTTAAAGTAAAATTAATAAAACCAGGTTTAACAAACTCAATTTTACTAAAATATTTTATAGCTAAAGAATTACCTTGAAGTTTTTCTACAATTTCTGTACCTATTTCAATAGGATTTTTATGATATAAAGATGCAAGGCGAAAAACACCATCAAATTGATAGTCACATAAATCAGGACGATTAGAATTAATTATTTTTCCATAATTTTCATCTAAATCACATTCTTTCAAAACATTTTTTAATACTTGTTCTAAAGTTTCTATAAGCATAATTATTCTCCTTTATTAAAACTAAATTCAACTTTATTTAATCCTTCATCTGTTTCTAATTCATACTCTATTATAAACTTATTTTCTAAAAGTATAGCGTTACTTTTTAATATTTCTATTTCTAGCAATGTATCAGTCTCTTTTAAATTATAAAAACATTTTTGATTGCGAATATCTAAAACAAATTTAAATTCAGAACTTTCTCTTACTAAAAAAGCGTCTAGACTAGAAATTCTTACTATATAAGATATATTATCACATAAAAATTCAATATCATTTTTTTTAATTCGATAACTAAGATTGTCCTTTTTTAATACTTCTTCTTCATTTTTTAATAATCTTAAAGAAAGACTAGCCATACTGCACACTACCTCTTTTTCTTCTTTTTTCTTAGCCATTATAACATAATGTTAGAGAGTTTGCACTCATATTTTATTTTTTTTCGAGAATATTACTATTAGGTGGTTCTATGAAGACTTTAAAAATAATGTTAAAAACTTTTATTATCTTAGGAATTTTCACAGTAATTTCTCTAACAGGATTATATTTATATGCCTATTTTAGTCCTGCATTAGACATAAAAAATACTGGTCAATTATACATATATGATGATAATGGTAAACAAGTATTTGGAAATAATAATGATGATTGGGTTAGTATTTCAGATATTTCTTCTAATCTTATTAATGCAGTTTTATCCGCTGAAGACAAAAATTTTTACAAACATAATGGTTTTGATTATGCAAGAATAGTGAAAGCTATGCTCACTAATATTAAAAATAAAGATTTATCACAAGGAGCATCCACAATAAGTCAGCAATATATTAAAAATTTATTTTTAGATTTTGACAAAACTTGGAAAAGAAAAATTGATGAAGCTTTTTTAACTATTAAGCTAGAGACCCATTATAGTAAAGATGAGATATTAGAGGGTTACTTAAATTCCATTAATTATGGAAATGGAAACTATGATATCGAATCAGCCAGTCAGTTTTATTTTAATAAAAGTGCTAAAGATTTAAATCTAGAAGAAGCTTTAATTTTAGCTGGTATTCCTAAAAGCCCATCTAATTATAATCCTATTAGCAATTATGATGCAGCAATTGAAAGAGCTAAATTAATTGGAAGTTTGATGCTAAGAAACGAATATATTGATGAAGATACATATAATAATTTATTTAAAGAACAAATACCTATTTATGGTAAACATAATGAGAATGATTTACAAATGGTAATGTATTATCAAGATGCTGTTTATGAAGAACTATATTCTTTAGATGAAATTCCTAAATCTTTGATAGAAACTGGTGGATTAAAGGTATATACTTCTTTTAATAAAGAAACACAAGAAGCAATGGAAACAGCTATAAAGAATAATATGAAAGAAACAGATTTACAAGTAGCTAGTATTGTAATTGACCCTCATACAGGAAATGTTTTAGCTTTATCGGGAGGCAAAGATTATGCTATAAGTCAATATAATAGAGCTACTCAAGCTAAAAGACAAGTTGGTTCAACAATAAAACCATTACTTTATTATTCAGCTTTAGAAAATGGTCTTGTATCTTCTTCAACTTTTTTAAGTGAACCAACGACGTTTGTTTTTTCTTCTAATCAAACTTATAGTCCTGCTAATTTTAATAGTAAATATGCTAATAAAAATATAACAATGGCAGCAGCTATTTCTTATAGTGATAATATTTATGCGGTTAAAACTCATTTATTTTTAGGAGAAAATACCTTAGTTGAAACCGCTAAAAGAATGGGAATCAAAAAGGAGTTAGAAGCAATACCTTCTTTAGCTTTAGGGACATGTGAATTATCTATGTTGGATTATGCTAATGCTTATACAACACTTGCTAATGGCGGTTATAAAAAAGATATTTCTTTTATTACCAAAGTAGAAGATATGGAAGGAAATGTCTTATATGAAAAGAAAATAGAAGATGATTTAGTATTAAATACTAATTATACATACATTTTGAATGAAATGATGACAAGTACCTATAACAGTGCCTTTAAGGATTATAGTAATCCAACTGTTATTAGTTTAGCTTCAAAAATTTCAAGAAAGTATGCAATGAAAACTGGTTCTTCTGGAACTGACTTTTGGATGATTGGCTATAATCCTGATATATTAATGCTTGTTTGGAATGGCTATGATGATAATAAGGAGTTAGAAGTTAAAGATGGACAAATATCAAAAAATATTTGGGTAGAAACTGTAGAAAGTGCTTTAAAAGATAAAGAAGAAAGTTGGTATCAACCTACAGATAATATAGTAGGTGTACCACTAAATGCCATTGATGGAAGTAGCAATTATTCGAAAGAAAATATGTATATTTTTTACTATGTTAAAGGTAGTGAAAACACTAGTCAATATGTCAATTTAGAAACAGAAAAAGCAACTGAGTGAAGTTGCTTATCTTTTTATTTGATTATTTTTATTAAGTACTTTTTTCTTTAAAGCTAATGTAATTGTAAGAGCTATTAAGCCAACTCCAACTCCGCCACTTACTAAGGTTTGCGTATTATTGTTAGTTGTTTCTTGTACTGTTTCAAGTTCTTGATTAGCATTCATTTCTGGAAAATTATATTCGATATATGCTTCAAGATCTTGGAATACAAGTTCATTTACCATATTATCCGCTTTTTCAAAAAAGTCTTCTACTGCTTCATCAGAATTTTCATAACTTTTTAATACTTCTTTCATACTTTCTTTTAACTCTAATATTTCTTCTTCAGTTTCAGCATTTATTGCTGCTTTATAATACTCTATTAAAAATTCAGATGTTGCTGGTCTCATAATTATTCTCCTCTCTAATTACTTTCTAACATTTCATCAGCATCTTCAAAAAATGCTTGTATTTCATATTCTCTAAAATCCCAACTTAATAGTCTATCTCGCATTTGTTGTTTTAATGTTTCTATTTCTTCAGCACTTGTGGCATTATTTACATCATTACAATATGTTTCTAAATATTCCCAACCTTTATACATTCTTTTGGCCATTTGATCTGGACCAATATGGAAGTGTTCTGTTGGTCCTCCCGTCGCAGCATTTACACATGCATGTGCCTCATCTATAACACCTAAATTATTTTCTTTAAGATATGCAACCATCTCTTCATTATGAAGTAGAAAATTTCTTAAAGCAACAAAATCTCCATCTCTTGGAACAATATCAACTGCTTCACCATCTCGATGATGGCTTCGATCATTAGCATATCCTATTCCAGAATTATGAGGTCGATAAGAATATATAATATCTACTTTCATACCATTTCTTTCAAAAATATCTTGAACTTCTGCTGCCATTTTTTGACCCGCAAGATATTCTTCATATTCAGGTTCTCCAGGTTTTACAACAAACACTTCTGGTTCATAACCATTAAAAGTACTAAAAGTTTCTTCACTGGGGACTAAATTTGACATATAATTTTTTTCTTCGTTCACTTCGGGAATAGGAGCTTCTTCCTTTTCTTTCACCATTATAGTCTCTCCTGAAACTAAATTTGATTTTGGGATTTTTTCTTTAGCCATTGTAGTTTCCCCTGGTACCAAGTTTGGTTTTGAATCTTCTAAAACTTCAGTATTATTAGTTGGCGAAGATTGATTAATACCTTTTAAATCTGTAAACCCTAAAATAACTCCATTTTCCATTATCGCTACAGTACCATCATCACGCACTTTATAAGTTAAATTTCCTGTATCGCCCCAATATTTAGTATTTTTAATTATAACAAAATTACTGTTTTGAACATTGGAAGCTGATGTAGCAATTCTTGAAAAATTAATATTCCCCTTATTTAATATACCTTCTTTAGCTAAAGGTTGTTCATCAAAATTATATTCTTCTAAAACAATATTCGAAATTTGATTTAATGATTTACCTATAGTATTGACTATTTCATTAATTCTAATATTATTTATATTATTAGTACTTGAATTTGTACTTTTGGTAATATTTCTATTGCTACTACTTTGAATTGGCACATTTATTAAAGTTGTTCAGAAACTAAAAATATGTTAACATATAAAAGTCAAACATGAATAATGAAGTATAGAA
>CAOJBM010000037.1 GCA_948329525.1 uncultured Mycoplasmatota bacterium | reverse complement strand
CATTTTTATTTCATCTAATTGTTTTATTTGTTTTTTTGTAATTTTGCTAGTTCCTGTTCCTTTAAAAGCTTGTCTTTGAGTATGTATCCAACAACCTAAATTAAAGCCTTCTTTATCTCTTTCGTAACCATTAATTGTTTTGTAGTCAAATGATATTTCTAAATTACCATAATGTTCATAATAAATCTTTGCTAGCTTATACATTTCATTCCAATTAGTATCGTATACATTCCAAACCATTTTTATTTCATCTAATTGTTTTATTTGTTTTTTTGTAATTTTGCTAGTTCCTATTCCTTTAAAAGCATTTCTTTGAGCATTTATCCAACAACCTAAATTAAAGCCTTCTTTATCTTCTTCATAGCCATTGAATGTTTTATAATTTTGAGGTATTTCTAAATTACCATAATGTTCATAATAAGCTTTTGCTAATTTATATTTATCTTGCCAAGTCATTGTTAATTATCACCACATTTTTTCTTTCTTGTATAAATAAATTTTCGAATATAATACTAAAAAAAAGAAATAATTACAAGATATTACATTTACTTTTTTAAAGCATATAGCTTTTTAACTTCTTCTCTAGTTAATTCCCGATATTCTTTTGATTTTAAATTTTTAACACTTAGGAAAGCAAAACTTTCTCTTTTTAATTTAATAACAGAATGATTAACACTTGCAAATAATTTTTTTATAATATGATTTCTTCCTTCAACAATACTTATTTCCACCATACAAGTATTGGTTTCTAGTGTTTTTTTTCTAATTTTAACCTTTTTTGGTACACATTTTACACCATCAATTACAATACCATCTTTTAACCTAAAATATTCTTCCATCGTTAAAATTCCTTCTAGCTTAGCAATATAAGTTTTTGTAATATCATTAGAAGGATGCATTAAAATATTAGCAAGATTTCCATCATTAGTTAGAATTAAAAGGCCAGTTGTGTCATAATCTAATCTTCCTACTGGATAAATTCTTTCCTTTGTATCTATAAGTTCTGTAACAATATTTCTTCCTTTTTCATCATCTAAACTACAAATATATCCTCGAGGTTTATTAAGCATATAATACTCTTTTTTACTAATTTTATTTAAATTTACTCCTTCAACCATTATTTCATCGTTACTATTGACCTTCGTACCTAACTCAGTAATTAACTTTCCATTAACATAAACATATCCATTTTTGATTAATTCTTCAGCTTTTCTTCTTGAAGTATAACCACTATTTGCAATTACTTTTTGTAATCTTTCCATACTTTCACCACTTATCTATATTTTAATTTTAAACCATTTCTTTTTTTATCTAACCAAATATCCAATATTTGAAGCATCATTTCATCACTCCCACAAAAATCCATCAATTCTTCAAAACAAGTTCCTTTTCTAACTAATAATTCTAATTTTTTATATTGAGAATTAAAATTGGGATTAACAACTAAATATAAGACATTTTCACAAATTGTTGGTATACCCATATTGTGACACAAAATATCTGTTATTCTATTAATAGAAACAATTAAAACTTCTTTAATACTGGGATTAGTTTTTATAATTTCTAATAACATATATAAACCAAAAGAGCAATACCCTTTATTTCTATCTTGTTCTTTTGTTCCAAAACAAAGTTTGAATTTAGTATAATAATCTTGTGGTGTCAAACAAAAGACACTTTTAATATCACCTTGGTCTTTCACAACATAAACTTGGGAATCTTTATCAATCCATCTATTAATACTTAATAAATGTTTATATTCTTCATCAATAATTAAGTTTAAATCAACATAAGAAAAAGTCATAGTTTGTCTCCTTTGACTTTTAGTATAACACTCTTTTCTTTAATTAAAAAGAACTATTTTAAAATCCAAACATTACTTTCACAATTATTATACTTGCAATTATTCCTGTTAAATCGGCAAATAAACCACAGATTAGGGCATGACGACTTTTTGTAATATGAACACTTCCAAAGTAAAGGGCTAAAACATAAATAGTTGTATCTGTACACCCTTGAATAGTACTTGCAAGTAATCCTAAAAAACTATCAGGTCCATGAGTTAAAAAGATATTATTCATGATGGCTAAACTAGCTGTACCTGATATTGGTCGTAATAAAGCCATCGGCAATATTTCAATTGGGAAATGAATTAATTCAAAAAAAGAAGTAAATTTACCTAAAACACCTTCAATAAAGCCACTACTTAAAAAGATTTGAACAGCGAACATCATCGCAACTACTGAAGCAGTTATATTAAAAGTTGTAACTAATCCATCTTTAGCACCTTCTAAAAATATTTCATAAATATTTACTTTTTTAATTAAACCATATCCAATAATAAAAATTATAATCAAAGGAATAATAAATGAACTCATTTTCTTTTTCTCCTTCTAAAAAAGTAATCTAACATAAGACCGCAAAAACTCGCAATAAATGTTGCTATAAGACCTGTTACAATAGTAGCTGTTGGATTAATACTTTTAGCTGCTTGTCTCAATGCTATTACTGTTGTTGGAATAATTGTTACACCACTTGTATTTAAGACTAAAAACGTAATCATCGCATCACTTGCTGTATCTTTTTTCTCATTTTCTTGTTGTAATTCTTGCATTGCCTTAAGTCCAAAAGGAGTTGCAGCACTTCCAAGTCCAATAGCATTGGCAGCAATGTTAGAAGCAATATATCCTAGAGCATCATCATTTTTAACATTTGGAAAAAGCTTTTTTAATAAAGGTTTTAAAAGTCTAGCAAATTTAGTTAAAAGCCCACTTTTTTCACAAATATTCATAATTCCCATCCATAAAACTAATATAGGTAACATATCTATTACTAATCTAATCCCTTCACTACTTGCTTCAATAATTTTATTATTAATCAAAGCACTATTACCAGTAAAAAAACTATAGGTTATGCCAATTAAAATTAAAAAATACCAAATATAGTTAATCATTATTTCCAAAACTGAAGAAATGAAATTAGTCTTTTAAAGAATCCTTGTTTTTCCCCTTTTTCTTCATTCTTTCTAACGTAAACACTTAGTTTTTCGACTACTTCATCACCTATTTTAACTTCCACATAACCCACACAGTCTCCATCGACATAATCTTTCACCTTGTTTAAAACAACATTGGTACTAATCAAACTTTTTTCTTCCTCTTTAGCTAAGACTCGAAAAGATTTATTAACAAATAAATTACCATTATAATATTCATCATTGATTTCATATGTATCTTTATTAATAACTTCTACTGACTCATAAGCATTAAAATAATCTTCATATAAATTCATATGGTCATTAAAGTCATTACCATCATTAAAAGTTACAACGATCAAATTTTTATCATCTTTTGTAGCACTTGTTACTAAAGTTCTTTTAGCTTTTTCTGTATACCCTGTTTTTCCTCCTGTCGCATATTTATAGATTTTAAGTAACTTATTTTTATTGGGCCAGATATAAGTTTTGTAATTACTTCTAACTGTATATTCTTTAGTACTTGTAATAGTTTTAAATTCTTCTAAAGTATTTGCATAACTCATTAAAAGAGCCATATCATAAACAGTCGATGTATTTCCAACACCATTATTTTCTTCTAAGCCATGGTCGTTATAAAAAATCGTGTTTCTCATACCTAAACTTTTTGCTTTTTCATTCATCAAGTGAACAAAGCTTTCCATATTTCCTGCAACAGCATAAGCTATTTCAATCGCAGCATCATTTCCACTTCGAAGCATTAAACCATATAATAAATCTTTTAAAGTTAATTCTTCTCCTACTTCAATATAAATAGCACTTCCATAAGCCTTTAAAACTTCGTCTCCTACTTCCACTAAAGTATCCAAATCCCCATATTCTAAGGCAATTACAGCAGTCATTATCTTTGTTGTACTAGCAATTAATTTTTCTTTATCCATATTTTTTTCAAACAATACTCTTTTACTATCTTGGTCCATTACAATTGCACATTCTGCCGATAAAGCACTTACTTTTAAAGGAAATATAAAAAGGACTACTACTAGAATCAATTTCTTCATACTATTTCACCTATAAAAGTGTATGAAAAAAAAGACTCTTTTAGTCCTTCTTAATTTACAAGTTCTTGTAATAATTTAAAAAATTTATCATCATCAAATTCAAAAGATGTATTATCCTTTAAATAAACAATATAAGTATCTTCTTTATTTAAAGAGTTTATATCTGCAATGTTAATCTTGTAATATACTTCTTTAGTTCTCATATAATCAATACCTCGGGCTATTCTTAATGTTTCTTGTGGATTAAATTTATCATAATCCATAAATAGTAGTCTTTTATTTGTTAAAGCGACTGTTGTTTTCTTTTCTTTATTTCCTTGCGATATCCATAGATCATCAAAAATTGCAATTATTTCTTCATTTTTTATTAAGTCAAAGTTATACATACTTTTCCTCCTTCATTACATTTCTAATAATTTTTCAATAAATATTTTTAAATCATTTTTTGTTTTGAATCCAATTTTATTTCTAGAACCATAATATCCTCTTATTATCCAAAAACAATTATTTTGGAAGTTTTCATTTAAAATTTCTAAATCACTAGGTCTTTCACATAAAGAAATATAACCAAATCTAATATTTGAATGATTATTTTTATTTATTTTTTCTATTTTATTTATAAAGGTGTCTAGATAATCAAAAGCATTCTCTTTATTACTACAATTCATACCACTTGTTTTAAATTCTAAAGCACAAATAACATTTTTTGGTGAATAAATATTGAGATTTTTTTCCTCTTTTATTTCTTTTTTTAAGATTAATAAATCCCACTCAATATTGCATCCTTTAATATAGGAATTAACTGCACTAACAAAATATTTGGGTTTTACTATATCATAAATATTTTTTCTAAGGATATGGGCAAAGATATTACCACTTATCTTATAAGGTTTGTTAATTTTATCAATATAATCATTATTTTCATCTAACACATTAGCATTATAATTTTTTTCATATTCTTCAAATAATTCCATAACTAATTTTTACTCCTCTTTACTCTTCTCTTTTTCTTCTAATTCCGTAATTTTGTTGTCTATTTTATTTAACATTTTATTTAACCAATTATCTTTTTTTAGAGTATTTTCTTTATATTTATTAAGTAATTGTTCTAAGATAAAAACTAAACATTCATTATTCCTAATATATAAATCGGGATTAGTTATATCGGCATCATATCTTACTATTTTATTTTCATAATCATTAATATCTTTAATTAATCTATTCCTTTCGATAATTAATTCTTCTTTATTTTTACTTCTGAAATTATCTTTATAACTTTCTAAACTATACATCAAAATCACCTAAAAAAAGAATAACATAAAATAGTTAGTTATTCAAATTTTCTATACTCTTAATTACATATTCTTTTACTTCATCATAAGACATATCAAGTACTTCTTTAAATTCTGTATACAATAAGTTTTCAGCTTGCAGAAAATAATTGTTATCTCTATCTCCAATTTTTTTCTTATTATCAAGTCTATTTTTATTTCTTAAATATGTTGTTTTTATTATTTTAATTAAATCTATATGATTTCCCGTTGTCATTAATCTTTTATATTCTTGCTCTAACATTTTATCTGGAATATCTAAAACTTCAATACTTGGCATTTGTTTTATAATAGCCATAACTTCTTCCTTTGAAAGTAAATTTCTAAAAGAAGCATTTTCTATCTTTACAGTAATTTTTAGACTATTATCTTCAATGGGAATTAATGTATAACTATCTTCATTTTTTGAAACGATAGAACAAACTTTTCCTTTATAAACAACTCTATCTCCAATTTTAAACATCAAATCACCCCTAATAAAAAAATCAATATATGCTAATTATAACAATTTTAAAGCTTTTTTGTAAGTAAAAATTTAAAGAAAAGCTAAACAGCCCGTATTAGAAATTCATTGTTTTTAGGATAAATGTATTTTCTAAACTAGTGATAAAAGTATCGAACTAGTTATATATTTTGTAGCAAAAAATGGATTAATCACCAATATAAGAAAAATATGCCACATCTAAATCAACATTTCCATAGATCCCTTTAACTTTTCCTGTATTACTATATTGCCATATAACATAATTTCCTTCATAAGATGGTTCATCTGTATAATGGGCATACCAAACAAGATAATCTTTCAAATAGTTAGTATCCCATCTATTTCTTAAGTCGTACCCATTAGAATACAAGCATCCGACATAGCCACTATTTTTAACATAATCTAAAAACATTTTAGCATGTTTATTTACTTGCTCTAAAGATAATCCTGCTGTATTAAATAAACCTATATTTTCTAAATCATAAACTACTGGGTAAGTAATCTTGTAATCTTTAATTCTTTCGACAACCCATTTAGCTTCTTCTAAAGCTTCAATTTCATTACTTGCTGTACTATAAAAATAGACACCAACATGAAGGCCTGCTGCTAAGGCTCTTGTAATATTCCTTTCAAAATATTCATCTTCATTTATTTTATTATCAGCATTACGAAGTCCTACTCTTATCATCACAAATTCGACACCTTGACGTTTTACTTCTTCATAATCAATTACCCCCTGCCAAGTTGAAACATCAATTCCAACACTTTGACTAGTAAAGTCATAAATATCTGTTAATCCCTTATAAATAACTTCATTATCAAATTTATTTGTTTCTTCCCTTGGTGGTAAAGAAGTAATTTCTGTAAAAGTTTTTTCAGGAACGCAAGCATAAGAAATATAACCTAGAAGGCACGAAAAAAGAAGACCAAATGCAAAGGCGACTAAAACAATTTTCAAAGAACTAATTTTTCTTACAATACATCTTACCACTCTAACAACTCTCCTATATTATGGATTATAGCATAGAAGAAAGCAAAAAAAAAGAAACATAGTCTCTTAGTTAACACTTTTTCGTAAATTTATGATTCATATTGATATATCCCATGAAGTTTCTCTAAATCACTTTTAGATAAATCTTTTACTTCCCATCTATCTTTGTCATCTTTAACGACATGGAAATCAATTGTATAGTCTGTAAAGTAAGTGTAATCCTTCATTAAGGATAATTTATAATCTAAAAATTTACTTTTATCATAAACTCCATCAATTGTATAAAATTCACTTTGATGTTCATTTAAATAAGTGTCCGCTTCTTTCTGAGCTTTATAAAGGTCAAAAACTGTAATCTCTGTAGTAATTAAGGCCTCATCATTGGTATAAGTTTCATTAACTATTTTATACTTAATATTTTTATATTGTTTCTTTAAAACTTCTTTATAAACCTCTTTTTGATTCTCATTTAAATCATCATCTTTTGCCACATACTCATCTAAAGCACTAAGCACATCTTTTGAACTAGTTCGATACTTTTCTAAATAACTTTCGACTGCTTCTTTAGCTGTTAGAGGTTTTGCACAAGCTCCTATAAAGATAAAAGATATAATTAAAACTAAGATTTTTTTCATTTAGTAGTTCTCCTTTTATTAATATCTTGTGTATAAAGTATGAATTTATACATATTTTGTGATAGAATAATAGAAGAGGTGTAAAAGATATGAAAAGAATGTTAACAGGTTTACAACCAAGTGGAGAATTAACTATTGGTAGTTTAATGGGAGGAATAAGTCAGTCAGTACAGTATCAAGATGAATACGAGTCTTTCATCTTTGTTCCTGATATGCATACAATAACTGTTCCGCAAGATCCAAAAGAATTACATGAAAGAATCAAAAGAAATGTTGCATTGTATATTGCTTGTGGTATTGACCCAGATAAAAATACAATCTATATTCAATCAGAAAACTTTTATCATGCTAATCTAGCTTGGGTTTTAGAATGTAATGCTTATATGGGTGAAGCATCAAGAATGACCCAATATAAAGAAAAATCGCAAAATATGAAAAATATTCCTGTTGGACTTTTTACTTATCCTATTTTAATGGCTGCTGATATCCTTTTATACGATACAGATTATGTTCCTGTGGGGATTGACCAAAAACAACATGTGGAATTAGCAAGAGATATTGCAACAAGATTTAATAACAAATACGGGGAAACGTTTAAAGTTCCAGAGCCGATGATACCTAAAACAACCGCTAAGATTATGGACTTACAAAATCCAACTAAAAAAATGAGTAAATCAACACAAAATCAGAAAGGAATTATTTACCTTTTAGATACGGAAGAAGTAATTAGAAAAAAGATAGCTTCTGCTACAACGGATTCCGATAATTTTGTAAAATATGATGCCGAAAACAAACCAGGAATCTCCAATCTATTAACAATTTATGCTTATTTTAAAAAAACTACTGTAGAAGAAGTCGAAGAACATTTTAAAGATTCTAATTATAAAGATTTTAAAGGCGAAGTTGCCAAGGCCGTAATCGAAGGGCTTGCTCCTATAAAAGAAAAATATAAAAAATTAATTAATTCCGAAAAACTCGATAAAATCTTAGATGAAGGAAGAGAAAAAGTTAATGCTTTAGCCGAAGCAAAAATTAAAGAAGTATATCATAAAGTTGGACTATTTCGATAGTTCACTTTTTTTATACTTTAAAGTTAGTAACTCATAAAGATTATAATGTTCCCTTCTAATCTCTTTAATACTATCTTTAATAGCATTATAAGCAACTAAAAAATCATTACATTTCTTATGAAACAACTCATAGTACAAATAAAATAACTTACTTTCATTTTTAGAGTTTTTTAATTCTTCTAACTCTTTAAGCAAATAATTTTTTACTTTAATATCTTTTTTACTAACACTATTAAAAACTCTTGGTTCTAAAACACTATACTTAATATCATAATTTTTCATACTATAAGATAATTCATTTATTTCTAATTCATCTTCAACTAAAAGAGTCGAAAGGCTTATTTCTCTTCCTTTACTATCAAACTCTAAAACAAAAGCATTAGTAGTATCAGTTAAAAGTATTGCTGTTGTTTTGTCACCATTAATTAGAATAGTATTATCTTTAAAAATATCTAATTCAACTTTATCAAGAACTATTTTATTAGTTAATATATTTTTAAAAACTTTCTTACTAACTCTTATAAAAGGAATTGTTCTAATTACTTCAATATTATCTTCTTCCCATTCATAAAAGTAACACATCGTATCTTCAAAACTTACGTTTAAATCGTAATATTTTTTCATATATATTTTTTCCTCCTAATAAAAATAATAGTATTATAATGCCTATGGGCAATGAATTACATTCAACCCTACTAATAATAAATTTAACATATTCTAAAAAACTATACCCCATACTTAAAAGATTTAAATATAATAAATCAAATAAAAGACCAAAACTACATAAAAAAACTCCTAAAATAAATAAAATAACTTTTATCATAATAATATTTTATTTATAATGTTTAAAAAATAGTATATAATTAAGTAGGTGATAAAGATGAAACTATTACAATATATTATTTTAGGAATTATTCAAGGCTTAACAGAACCACTTCCTATATCTTCAAGTGGGCATGTTTATTTATTTAAAGAGATATTTAATACGAATATGTTTAGTGATACAAACTTTGAAATCTTTGTTAATTTTGGTTCTTTTTTAGCTATTTTCTTAATATTTTTTAGTGATATAAAGAAATTAGTTATTGAGTTTTTTAAGTTTATATTTAGTAAAGAGGAGAAAAAGAAAAAGTATCAAGAAAGTTTTAAGTATTGTCTTTTAGTTATCGTTGGTTCAATTCCTGTTGGTCTTGCTGGGGTTTTCTTTAAAGATACTATTGAGTCTTTTATTTCAGTTAAAGAAATTGCTATTTCTCTTTTATTTACCGCCTTAATGTTATTTTTAGTAAGAAATAGTAATGGAAAAAAAGAAAGTAAGGATATAACTATCAAAGATGCTATTATCATTGGTTTATTACAAGTTGTTGCACTACTACCTGGTATTTCAAGAAGTGGTACTGTTTTAGTTGGTTGTCTTTTATGTAAGTTAAGTAAAAATGCTTCTTTAAAATATACGTTTATGTTATATTTTCCTGTTAGTGCAGCAGCAATGCTTTTAGGTGTGAAAGACTTAATGGAAGTAGGAAGTTTAAATACTTTAATAGTTCCTTATTCTGTTGGAATGCTTGCTTCCGCTGTTATTACATATTTTTCTTATAAGTGGTTATCGAATATTGTTAAGAATGGTAAATTATGGTACTTCTCTATCTATTGTATTATAGTTTCTATATTTACTTTCATTTGGTTCCGTTAAAAAAATTCTAGTTGATTGCTAGAATTTTTATATTGACCTTTTTTGACACAAATGGCATTTTTATTCAATCTACTATAAATCTAAACTATTTTTATCTAATAAAAACTCCTCTATACCAATTACTAAAATACCTTCTTCAGTAAGCCAATGGCGCATTGTACTTTTTACAACTATGATTTTCTTGAAATTATCACTAATATTCATTAATGGTCTTTCTTCTTGAATAGTTTTTTCTCTTGTATCTAAATTTAAAGAAGATTGTACATAATATCTTTTATTCCCCAAATTACAAACAAAATCAACCTCTAATTGTTTTCTTTGATTATTATCTCTAACTTCAACTACTCCAACATCAACGTTATATCCTCGAATTAATAATTCATTATAAATTATATTTTCCATAATATGATTTTCTTCAACTTGTCTGAAATTAATCCTAGCATTACGAAGTCCAATGTCAGCAAAATAGTATTTTTGTGGAGTTCCAATATATTTTTTTCCTTTAATATCATATCTTTCAGCCTTTTCTATCAAAAAAGAATCTAATAAGTATTCAATATAAGAAACAACCGTATTTTTAGATAACTCTTTAATTCCATTACTTATAAAAGTGTTATAGATTTTTTGTGGATTTGTTAAACTTCCAACAGAGGAAGATAAAATATTTATAATTGAATCTAAAACATCAATCTTGTTAATACTATTTCTTTCAACTATATCTTTTTTATAAGTTAACTCAAATAAATCTATTAAATATCTAGATTTTTGCTCAACAGTTTTATTGTTTAAAATTAGCGGCATTCCACCATATAAAATATATTCATTCCAAGCATTTAGTTTTTCTCCTGGATAAGCATCGTAAAACTCTTTAAATGATAAAGGAAAAACTCTAATTTCATCACTACGTCCTCTAAATTCTGTAATAATATCACTAGATAAAAATTTAGAATTACTTCCTGTTACATAGACATCTAAATTTTTCATTTTTAAAAAACTATTTAAAATAGACTCAAAATCTTTAACCTTTTGAATTTCATCAATTAAGACATAATATATTTTATCATCCTTTATTTTATTTTTAACATAATTATATAATATATCAGGATCTAAAAATTCAATATTTTCTCTCATTTCTAAATCTATTTCTATTACATGATTTTCGTCTATCCCACTATTAAGAAGATAATTTTTAAATATAGGATTTAATAAATAAGATTTACCACATCTTCTAATTCCTGTAATTATTTTTATCATTCCATTGTTTTGCCTTGCAATTAACTTACTTAAATAATCGTTTCTTTCAATCATCGTCTTTCCTCCATTGACTTTTTTTGACACAAACGTCATTCTTGTTCAATATTATAATATTATATCTAGTTACTGTCAATTGTTTCATTGACTTTTTTTGGCACAAATGGCATTCTTGTTCATTAAACTTATTTTAAATACTTTTCTATTATATTAACTATACTTTCTACTTCCTTAATTAACTCATCAAAATTATCTTCAATATAACTTTTTCGATTTTCTTTGCTTTTCATCTCGTGTTCATAAGCCATCTCTGCTAACTTCGTAAAACCTAAATATTTAGCATCACTTTTTAGAGAATGCACTTCTATGGCATAATCTTTTAAATTATCTTGATCTAAAAATTCTTGTAACTTTGTTTTTCTTTCTTCAATATTTTTATAAAACTCATTTAGCATCTCTCTATATGTTTTTTCATCATTTAGTAGTTCTAGACTTTTACTGGTATCAATCCCATTCTCTTTTAAATATTCTAAATCATAAGTTGAAGATACCTTTTCTTGTTCTTCTTTTACCATTTGTTCACTCATCGGCGATATTTCATAAATTTCTTTAGGTAATTCTCCAAAATCAATACTCTCTTTTACTTTTCCATCATTTATATACTCTTTAAATACTCTTTTTAATTCTTCTTTTTCAATTGGTTTAGCTAAATAGTCATTAAATCCTGCTTGAATATATTTTTCTTTCATTCCCGAAATAGCATTAGCAGTTAAAGCAATAACTGGTATTTTAAATCCTTTAATTGTTTTTAGCCTTTCTAGTGTTTCAGTACCGCTCAATTTAGGCATCATATCATCCATTAAGATTAAATCGTACTCTTCCCCATCTTTTATCTTATTCAAGCACTCATAACCACTACTAACTAAAGTTACATCTAAATTAAAATCCTTAAGTAACTTCTCTGCTACTTTTAAGTTTAAGGTATTGTCATCTACTACTAAAACTTTCTTACCTGCAACTTTTAGTTCCCTACTTTGCTTAAAATCTTTATTTTTTTGAATAGGCTTTCCTATTTTTTGATCAATGGCCACCATAAATTTTGAACCTTTTTTATAAACACTATGAACAACAATCTTTCCACCCATCATTTCAATTAATTGTTTAGTAATAGCAAGACCTAATCCCGTTCCTTCTATAGTAGTATTTCTATCTTCATCAAGACGCTCAAACTTTGTAAATAACTTATCTATCTTCTCTTTTTTTATACCTCTTCCTGAATCTTCCACATTAATCATTAAACGACAGATATTCTTATTTAAAACACAATTAACTTCATATATTACAGTACCAAAATCAGTATATTTATAAGCATTAGATAATAAATTAACGATTACTTTTTTAATATTAGCAACGTCCCCATATAAAAATGGTGGAATATCTTTAGCAATTTTAACTTGAAAATCAAGTCCCTTTTCTTGCATTTTAACAGATATTAACTTGGCTACACTTTCTAACACTTCATAAGAATCATAATCTCCTTCAATTAGTTCTAATTTACCTGCTTCAATTTTGGATATATCTAAAATACCATTAACAATTTCTAACAATGTATTTGAAGCATCAATAATGTCTTTTGCATTATCTTTAGCTTCTTCAATAGTAGTAGCATTTTCTATTAAACTACTAAAGCCGACAATGGCATTAAGTGGCGTTCTAATTTCATGAGACATACTAGATAAAAAGTCTGTTTTTGCTTTATTAGCATGTTCAGCTTGGTCTTTAGCAAGTGTTACTTCATTAAGCATTTTAACATCAGGATTTTCAATCGTATGATACATTAAAATATTTATATAAGTAATTATAGAAGTAGTAAGTAACAATCCAGGATTTATACGTCTTACAATAAATGCCAAAATACATAAAAACATTAATACAAGGATTGGAATATATTTTTTATATGGTATTTTTTTTCTATTTACCACTACTATAATTATTAATAATATAACGTGTACAGCAGATGAAACTATCGTTGCAGTTATAGAAGATCCATAAGAATACATTATATTATTATCATTATATAAATTTAAAGGTAATAGGAAAATACAGATAATGCTAACTATAGTAAAAATTAAATATATTCTATTGATAATTTTATTGTATTCTTTATTCGTTTTAGGCACTGTAACTTTTAATATATATAAGCTAAATAAAGATACCCAACATACAATATAAGATAAATATACTTTATTTAATAAATAAACTGTATTGTTATACGGATCATAGTATCCAAAAAAGATTAAAACTATGTCTACAACTATTCCCACCATATTAACTAATGACAAAAACAAAAATATTTCTGTTTCAAAGTTTTTAACTTTATTTTTAGATAGAAAAACAATTAAAACCATTAGCATATAAAAAAAACTTGCTATTTGAAAATACATATTTACCATCTAAAACACCTCGTATATTACTCTGATTATATCATAAATAATATACAAGGTGCTTATTTATTTTAATTTTAATTCTTTATTTTCAGCATACTCATCAACTTCATCAAGCAATGATAATATACTGCTCACTAATTCCTCATTTTTTTCACTTAAATCATCATCATAACGAACATAAATAGGGTCGCCAATAGCAGTAGCTAAATGATTATTGAAAAATCGGTAGTCTTGATTTAATCCAAATGGATATATAGGTCTGTTTGTAATTTGAGCAGTTGCTACAGTACCGTAGTGAAAATCTAATAATCTTTGTTCTGTTTTATTTCTAGTACCTTCCGGGAACATCATTGCAAACCCACCATTTAAAACACTTTTTATCATATTTTCTTTTGCAACTCTTCTACTTTCCGAATTTTCATTGTCAACGAAAAAAGAACCAATATTAGTAAATAAATAATTCCAAATCTTACTACCTAATAAATCTTCTTTGGCAAGCAAATGAAACGGAACTCTTTTTTCATTAGCCATCATTAAAAGAGGATCAAAGGCATGAAGATGATTAGCAGCTAAAATTGCGCCTTTTTCTTTTGGAAATTTTTCTGGATGAATAACATGTGGTCTATAAATAAAATTATATGCTTTTTGAATTTTTCCAACTAATCTTTTACAGCCTTCCTCACCTTTTTCAAGCAAATAGGGATCTCGTGTGTCAAAATAGAATTGTCTTAATCTTTCAAAATAAGCTTTTTTTTCAATAGGACTTAAAGTCTCTAATTCTTTAAAATTTAAAACTTCTACTTTTCTGCTATTAAAAACACTAATAATTTGATATATTACTTCTTCTAATTCTTTAGAATTATTTACTTTTAAAACACCTGAAGAATAATAACTACTATTATTTTTTGTTGCAAAGCAAATGGCATTAGTAATTGACTTGATTGCTTCATTATTTTCTTTTTTATCATCTACCATTATTGAAATATTATATTTTTTAATAGCCTCATATTTTTCTTTTTCACTATTTGATGGTGAACAATATATTATTCCATCAACATCTATTTGATTTCTTTCCAAAGATTCTTCTACTAATTTCCTCATTATAGCACCAATTATGTCATTTCTATCAGCCATAGCTCGAGAAGAAAGAATATAAACTCTTTGTCCATCTTTTCTCAATTTATCTATTAACTCTTTTATACCTTCATTGGCTACAACACTCTTATTATATTTAAAAGATTTTTTTAACCAAAATTTAATTTCTTCTTTTTCACTACATTCAAAAACTTCTTTTATATCATAACCATTTATATTTGGTATATTTTGTATATGAAAATATTTCATTCCTTCTTCAATTTGAAAATCTTCTATAGGAAATATTACACCATCCATATCAAAAGCTATATTCATAAATAAATTCCCCCTTTGGTCTTAGTTATCCTACCATAAAATGGTAAACTTATCAATAGTTTTCTAAGATTAATTTTCTTGCTCTTGTCGTTTTAGCTATAATAGCCCAATTTTTTACACATTGAACCTTAGTAAAATCAAGTACTAATTCTACTCTATCATTAGATTTTAAAATATAATGCTCAATATCTACTTCTTCATCATTAACTTTAGCACTTATTAAATAGTTACCAAAATCTTCGCCTTTCTTATAAGCATAATCTATTATAGTTGAACCAAGAGGTAGTTCTGTAACTTCTCCATCTATATCACTAACGTAAACATTATCTGAAAATAACTCTTTTAATGTTCTATCAACAAAAGACTTATTATCATTCTCAAAAAAAGTTGCTATATCTGATAAACCTTTATAAAAAGGAAAATTATTTTTGGCTTGTTCTTGTAAATAAACTTTTGCGTTATCTTGATGTTCACTTAAGTTGGCAGTAATTCCTAAAGATGCAACTTTATCCATTTCAAAAGTTCTTAATTGCATTTGAACTAATTTTTTATTAAGTCCATGAACTGTTGTGTGAATACTTTGATACATATTCTTTTTAGGACTACAAATATAATCTTTAAAATTAGCATTAACTGGTTTATATGTAGCATGAATAGGTCTTAATAAAGAATAGCAATAATCAATTTCATCAACAAGAATTTTAAATGCTATTAAATCATGTATTTCATCTAAACTTTTAGCCGTTCTAGTAAGTCTTTTATAAACCCCATAAACGTTTTTAGTTCTTACTTTTACATCAAAATTATAACCTTCCTTAGTTAAAATATCATTAATTTTTCCTAGCATTTCTTCTATAAATAACTTACTACGTTTTTCTTCATCTCTAATAAGTTCATTTACTCTTTCAAATTCACTAGGGCTTGCATATTTAAGACCTAAATCTTCTAATTCCGTTTTCATTCTATATATACCTAGTCGATTAGCAATCGGTGCAAACAAATCAAGAGTTTCTAAGGCATTTTCAATGCGCTTTTCTTCTCTTTTCTTATATTGTAAGGTCCTCATATTATGTAATCTATCGGCTAATTTTATGAGAATAATTCTAATATCTTTTTTCATACTTAAAATAATTTTTTTCATATTAGCAAGTTTCTTTTCTTCTTTATTAACAGAGTTTAATCCTTTTAGTTTAGTAACTCCATCAACAAGCATTGAAACATCAGTACCAAATAATTTTTTTATTTCTTCTAGAGTTATATCGGTATCTTCTACTACATCATGTAAAATTGCAGCACATATGGAAGATATATCCATTCTTAAGCAAGCGCAAGTATAGGCAACAGATAATGGGTGCGTTATATAAGACTCTCCACTTTCTCTTAATACTCCACTATGGAGATTATTAGCAAGTTCATAAGCCTTTCTAATTTTAACAATATCCTCAATATTTGTATGGTACTCCAATACTTTATTTATTACATCCTCAATTGTAATATTTTCAATTAATCCTTCATCTACTTGTGTTAAAAACATATCTACTCACCCTCCTAAAAAATAAAAACAAACAGATAAAATCTGTATGCTTATTGAATACAAGTAGTGCTAGCAACTATAATAAATAAAATAATTTTACCCATAACACCACTTCCTAATTTATTAAAAGAATACTCTTTTTTTAAGATATTGTCAAGAAAAAAGAAACCTTAAGCTTCAACAATTTCTTCAAATTGCTCTTTTGTTGCGCCACATAAAGGACAAACCCAAGTATCAGGTAAATCTGCAAACTTTACTTCTTCTTTAGCATCATCATAAATGTAACCACATAACACACAACGATACTTTTTCATCTTAGTAATTCTCAGCTTTCAATTCAAAATAACTTTGTGGATGAGCACATACAGGACATACTTCTGGAGCTTTCTTTCCAACCACAATATGACCACAATTACGACAAATCCAAATAGCATCTTCATCTTTAGAGAACACTACTTTATCATCAATATTCTTAAGAAGTTTACGATATCTTTCTTCATGATGTTTTTCAATTTCGCCAACTGCTCTAAATTTAGCTGCTAATTCAGTAAATCCTTCTTCTTCAGCAGTGTCAGCAAACTCTGCATACATATCTGTCCATTCATAGTTTTCACCTTCAGCTGCAGCTAGTAAATTATCAGTTGTACTAGGTATTTCTCCTCCATTCAATTCTTTGAACCACATTTTAGCATGTTCTTTTTCATTATTAGCAGTTTCTTCAAAAATAGCTGCTATTTGTTCATAGCCATCTTTTCTAGCTTTACTAGCAAAATAAGTATATTTATTTCTTGCTTGTGATTCTCCAGCAAATGCTGCTAGTAAGTTTTTTTCAGTTTTTGAACCTTTTAGTTCCATAATATCTACTCCTTTATATTTAAAATTTGTAATTAATTATTACAATAAATATTATACAATATATTTAAAATATTTTTCAACAAAAAAGACACAGTTCTGACAAACTATGCCTCCTAGTTTAATAGAAAAACTACGAAAGCAATTCTTATACTTAGCCTAATCTTTTCAATAATAAGGTTAATTATCATCAAAACAGCTAAATACAAGAAGAACTTCACTAGACAATGTCAGTGTCTAGATGTAGCACCTTATTAATGTGAGTTTACTTTCTCACTATGTACATACTCCCAAATAGTAATAAGATAGTAATAACAGATAAAATCCACATACTTTTTCTAAACTAAGCAAGTTCCATATCTGGCTCGCCCGCCTAGTGAATCAGGATAGTTGACAATCTATACATACATGTCAATGATAAATCAAAACCACGTATAACTGATTACTCTATCTAGGATAATTAAACTATACCACGTTAATATAGTAAATGCAAGAAAATTTTATTTATCAATGTCAACTAGTTCATATTCTCTTGACCCGATATTTAAGTCGCTAGCTGCTTCAATAGTATGAAGCCCATTTCTTGACTCAATTCTCTCAATTAAATGGTCTTTACCTTCGTCACGCGAATTATAAATTAAATCAATACATGCTTGGTCTAATGCTACTGGGTCAGTTGAAGCAAGAATACCGATATCTTTCATACAAGGGTCTTCTGCAACAGCACAGCAATCACAATCAACACTCATATTACACATAATATTAATATAGATAATGTTTCCTTGAAACATTGAAGTCACACTACTCGCAGCATCGGCCATCGCTTCTAGAAATAAATTTTGCTCTGCTACATTATCCCATAATTCTTCTTGTTTTAAAGTAGTACCTGCCGAATGAATATAAGATTTACCTTGACTTGAAGCAAAACCAATTGAAAGTTGCTTTAATGCTCCACCATATCCACCCATAGGATGACCTTTAAAATGTGATAAAACAAGCATTGAGTCATAATCAGTAATCTTTTTCCCTACGTAATTTTTCTTAATTACTTTGCCATTAGGAATCTCTAAAACTAAATCTTCGTCACTGTCCATTATATCAACAGTAAAATATTTACTCCAACCATTATCTTCCATTAATTTAGTGTGTTTTAAAGTTGTGTTTCTCTCTCCTTCATAAGCTGTGTTACACTCTACTACTGTCCCATTGACGTGGTTAATAATATCCGTTAAAAACTCTGGTTTTAAATAGTTTTGATTACCTTTCTCCCCTGAATGCACTTTAACTCCTACTTTACCTTTTAGACTAACTCCTAAGGCATCATAAATTCTTACAATATTTTCTTTTGTAATGTCTTTCGTAAAATATACTTTCGCTTTTTCCATATTATCCCTCTTTCTTATTTTAGGTAGTGTGCATAGTTTATATACAAACTACCTATTTTTTCCTTTATTTATCTA
>CAOJBM010000036.1 GCA_948329525.1 uncultured Mycoplasmatota bacterium | reverse complement strand
CCTTTGCACAGCTTTTCAACAGAAAAAACTACTCACTTAGGTGTGAATAGTTACATGGAAATAAATTATATGTTATTGATGATAATGGAGCAATTTTTGTAGATAACGAAAAAATTAAAATTATTAGTGAAGGAAATCGGTTTGAAATATAAAAAAATATTTTTTGAAAAGATGGAATATTATGAGAATTGAAAATATAGAACCAAAAGGTTATGTAAAAAAAGGTGTTTATACACCAGCTAAGAAAATTGATTTATGAGATTCATATTTGATTTTTGTTTCAGGAGTACAAGCTCCTAAAGGAGAATTTAACGAGGTTGCAACTGAAGATATAAAAGAACAAACTAAATTAGTTTTTGAAGAAATTAAAAGTATTTTAGAAGAAGCATGAGCAAGTATAGATGATGTTGTTAAAGCAGTTATTTATTTGAAAGATATTAATGATTTTGAAGTTGTTTCTCCAATTAGAGCAGAATATTTCAAAAATTCTATGCCTGTATCGACTATGGTTGAAGCCGGTGGTTTTGTTAGAAAAGGTTCAAAGATTGAAATTGAAGTTACAGCCATGGTTGAAAAATAATTCTTGATTTTCACCACTTTTTATCGTATAATGATAAAAAGTGGTGAAAATATGATGATAACAAATAAAATATTCAAAAATAATTTGCCTGAATACTCTAATAAAGATATGAAGTTATCAAGGGAAGTAAGAGATTGTAAATTATTTAAGATAATAAATGGGTTATATGAAACTGATGTTAATACACCAGGATATTTACTTGCAGGAAGTATTTATGGACCATCATACATATCTTTTGAATATGCTCTATCTTTCTATGGTTTAATTCCAGAAAGAGTAAATACAATAACTTGTGCGACGATAAATAAGAAAAAGAAAAAAATTTTTAACACGCAATTTGGAACATTTACATATAGAGATGTTCCATCTTTTGCATATCCAGAAGAAATAATTTTAAAAGAAGAAAATAATTATTCCTACCAAATAGCTACTAAAGAAAAAGCTTTATGTGATAAATTATACACTTTAAAACCTTTAAATAATTATACTAATTTAGAAAAAATGCTATTTGATGATTTACGAATTGATACCCAAGAATTTAATAAGCTAAATGTTGAAACGATTGAAAAGTTAAGTAATTTATACCGCTCGAGAAATGTAGAGTTACTTGCTAGATACATAAGGAGGACGAAAGATGAATAATGTTATTAAACAAATGCTATCTAAGTATGAAATTAAAAATATTAATGATGAAATAAATGCATTAAAAGAAATTATTCAAGAATTAGTCTTAAGAGGATTATCACGAGGTGAGTTTTTTGATAAAGCAGCATTTTATGGTGGAACAGCATTAAGAATATTTTATGATTTGGATAGATTTTCTGAAGATTTAGATTTTGCTTTAGTTACACCAGATAAGAACTTTGATATAAGTAAATATTTTATTTATATAGAAAAAGAATTGCAAGCATATGGCTTAAATTTGGAAATTACGACTAAAAATAAAAGTAATAATTCTAATATAACTTCGGCTTTTGTAAAAGGAGATACAAAAGAACATATTTTAAAGTTTTTTTCTAATAATCAAAATTATGAATATAATCATATATTAAAAAGTATAAAAATAAAGTTTGAAATAGATATTAATCCTCCAAGTGGTGCTTCATATGAAGAGAAATATAAATTATTACCAAGTCCTCATCAAATAAAGTTATATGATAAAGAATCATTATTTGCAGGTAAAATACATGCAATTTTATGTCGCAATTGGAAGAAAAGGACGAAGGGAAGAGATTTATATGATTATATTTTCTTTTTAGCTAATGATACAAGAGTTAATTTAGAATTGCTTAAAAATAAATTAATTGATTCAGAGTACATTAATTCTATTGATAAATTTGATATAAATGTTTTAAAAGAATTATTAATTAAAAAGTTTAAGGAAATTGATTATACAGAAGCGAAAGAAGATATAATACCATTTATTAAAAATATTGATGTTTTAAATATGTGGAGTAGTAAGTTTTTTGTTGCTATTACAGAGAAATTAAATAAAATATAAAAGCGATTTACTTTGTTAGTAAGTCGCTTATTTTTGTGACATATCCAGCACCTAACGTTAGAATTATGTCATTATCTTTTACTCTTTCTTTTAGATAAGCCACAATTTCATCATAGTCGCTTATATAAACTGCATCCTTGTTCATAACTTTTAACTTATCCACAATGTATTCTGGTTTAATTCCAAAAGTATTTTCTTCCCTTGCAGCATAGATATCAATCACTATTATATGGTCAAAATGTTTAAGACTTTCAGGAAATTCATCTTTATGCTCATAAACCCTACTATATGTATGACCTTCCCAAATAACCCATGATTCATTGTATTTTTTAGAGATAAATGCTTTTGCTGTTGCTTCTATTTCTGTAGGGTGATGTCCATAGTCATCAAATACTTTAGCATTATTGAACATTCCTTTGTATTCTAGTCTTCTTGCTGCTCCATGATATTTTAATAAACCATTTTTAATATCTTTACTACTAATGTTATATTCTAAACATAAAGCAATACAGCATAGAGCATTTCTTAGCATATGTTCTCCAGGAACATTAAGACTAAAAGTATCAATAAGTTCACTATCTTTGTAAACATCAAAAGTAGTATTACCATTTTCATTGTAAGTAATATTTTTAGCCATATACTTCGAATCATTTAAAATTCCTGTAGTAATTACTTTTGCTTTAGTATAATTTTTTAACTTCCTAACTCGTTCATCATCATTGTTAATAACAAGCATTCCATTGATAGGTAAATTAGCTACATATTTTCTAAAAGAAGCTTCAATATTTTCAATATTTTTAAAATAATCTAAATGGTCATCATCAATATTTAAAACAATGGCACTTTTTTGCTTAAAATTTAAGTAACTATCACAATATTCACAAGCCTCAATAATAAAGTAGTCACTTTCTCCTACACGATAATTACCATTAATTAAATCTAGTGTTGCTCCAACTTGAATTGATGGATCTTTTTCTCCTTCTAAAAAGCAACTAGAGACCATTGATGTTGTACTTGTTTTACCATGAGTTCCAGCTATTCCAATTGTATCTTTAAAAAGACAAGTTAATTCTCCTAAAAATTCTCCTCTTTCTATGCAAGGTATTCCAAGTTCTTTAGCCTTAACTAATTCTACATTATCGTCTTTAATTGCTGCAGTATAAACAACTAAATCAATAGCATTAGTAATATTATTAGCATTATGTCCAATATTAACATGAATATTATTACTAATTAATTCCTTAGTAGTAGATGATTCTTCATTATTACTACCACTTACATTATAATTCCATTTAACTAATATATGAGCAAGTCCACTCATACTAATACCACCAATCCCAATCATATAGATATTCTGATAATTTTTTAAATTCATAATTCCACCTCATAACTTGAAAATTATTATAATATATTATAGCACAATTATAAATAATAAATTCTTTAAATTTTAGAAAATATAGGTTATAATCATTATAATAGGAGGAATAAAAAATGGATAAAGAAAAATTAAATTTTCGAGTTGCAGAAAGAGAGGACATTGAAGGTATAATTAAGTTATGCGATGAATGTTTTGAAGAAAAAACAAATTTGGATTATGCTTATAGAATATTTGATGAAAACGTTAATGATAAAAATCAGATATATTTGGTTGGAGAATATGATGGGGATATTATTGCTCATACGAAAATAACTGTTATCCCAACAATTTATGAGAATATGAATACTTACGCAATTCTTAATCACGTTTGTGTAAGTCCTGATTTTCGTCGTCATAATATCGCAACATTAATGTTAGATGAAGTAACAAAGATATGTAAAGAACATAAATGTAAAACAATTGAGTTATGGAGTAGGAACTTTAGACAAGCAGCTCATGCCTGTTACTTAAATTATGGTTTTGTCATCGATGATGCAAAATTCTTTATTAAAAAAATCTAAAAATAATTAAAAGAGGTGTTAGTGTATGAAAATTGATAATCTTTATGTTGGTGGTTGGTTTCAAAGAACAATGCTCCAGTTATCCGAAATATATGATTTTTTAAGAATGTGTAAAACAGAATTAGCTCTAGATGTTGAAAAATTGCAGGAATATCGTAAAAATCTAGAAATAGGTCGAATTGAGTATGGAGTTGCAGGAGAAGAATATATTTTATTTACAACTGCCCAAAATATTACTGTTAAAATATTTGAAGATGGACTTATTACTTTGAATAATGGTAATGTTAGCAATGATACTTTATTTGCTGATATCGATAAAGTAACAGATTACTATGAAAATAAATTATCTCCTGCTATTAGTTATTTATTTAGCTTAGGAGCACCAATTCCAAAGGAACTTGCTAATATAGAAACAGTATTTCCATACTTTATTGTCTGCGATAATGCCACAAAAGAAGAAATATCAGAACTTCTAGCTCGTACAGAAAAACAAAAATATTTTGAGTTTTCTAACAAAAAATATGATGTCATTCGTGGGGATAAGTACTATTTTATTAACAATAAAAAAACAGATTTATCTACTATTGAAAGATATATTGAAGAACAAATATTTATTCGTGAATTTAAAGGACAATTACATAGATATCTAAACTTACATAGAATTATTTGGGAAAAAATTGATAAAGTCAAAGAAAATGTTCGTGTTAAGGGTTCTGAGATTGTTAAGTTTACGACTAAATTAGAAGGATATGCTAAAACAGTTACATTAATAGATGGAAGAATTAAACAAATGAGTACTTATATTTCAACAAGAGAGAAAATTGCTAAAAATGATGAGGATTTGGCTGAATTCTTAGCTATATCTGGATACAGATATGAAACATTAAGAGATACTCTAGAGTATATTAAACATTTATGGGATATGACAAAAAATTATGTGTCATCTGCTCAAAAGCTCTTTAATGGAATAAAACAAGATGTTACATCAAGTTCAATTAATAGTTTAACAATTGTAACAGCAATGAGTGCAGGAGCAGGGCTTTTAGATTTATTTACGGAATCAGCACCTAAGTTTGAAGCTTTTGGGTTTGTCTATTTCTTTGCTTTAGCATTACTTGGATGGCTAGCAACGAAAATATTATCAAAAATTAATAGTAGTAGAAAGTACGAAATTGAAGATATCGATTACGATAAAAATATAGAGTAGTATGAAAAGATATTTTTTAGTATTTAAAAATTTATTATCTATAGCCAATAAAAAGTTTTGGGTAATAGTTGGTATGTTTGTGAGTTGCTGTTTTTATAATATTTCTAGTTTACTTCCACCAATAGCAACTTCTGGAATTATAGCCATGATTACAGATGCTAATTTTAACGGAATATGGTTTTTTGTCATTCTTTATATTCTTTTTTACATTATGTACTATGCATCTCTTTACTTTAATTACTATACTTACACTTCTTTAGCAGAATATTATCATATTGAAGTACAAAAGAAATTATTAGAGCATATTTCTAATAATGATATAATATATGAGAAAATCTCAAGAGGTAAAATTATTGAAACTTGTAGTGATGATATAAGATATTTAGTTGATGTTATTGACTGTGCTGTTAAAGCGGCGACGGGAATTTTAAAGTTAGTTATAATTTATATAATATTTATGTATTATGATATTTTTATTGGGCTTTTTGTCTTGCTTCTTAATATATTTTATTTAACATTAATGAACAATAATTCTTCTAAAATTTCCAAGTTTTATGAAGGAACTAGAAAATATGAAGATAAAGTAACAGATATATTAAATCAAATGTTATCTAATTTAAAGCAAATAAAAACATTGAATTTAATGCCTAAGCTAGATAACAATATGAATAAAGTTTTTAAAAAATGGAAAGAACAATATCGTGGAAAAAGAACTAATATGGCAAAGAGGTATTGTATAATACCATTTATAATTTATTTAGCTAAAATTTTTTTATATATCTATATGGCATTTTTAGTTATTCATGGTAAAATGGCTCTTGATAAGCTTGTCTTATTAATAAGTTATTATGAAATGACAGTAACTTGTATGGATACTATGTTAGATAATTTACTTAATTTAGATAATTATGGTGTCCGTGTTAATCGAATAAAAAATATTTTAGAATGTTCTTTAAATAAAGAAATTGATTTTGGTGAATTAGAAAATGATTATATTAATGGAGTTGTCGAGTTTAAATCTGTTTCATATGGAACAAAAAGTAAAAATATTTTAAATAAAGTATCGTTTAAGGCTTTACCTAATGAAATTACAACCATAGTTGGACATAGTGGAAGTGGAAAAACAACTATTATTAATTTGTTATATCGTTTAATTAGACTTAATTCTGGAGAAATTTTAATTGATAATGAAAGTGTTTATAATTATAGTAAAAAAGTTTATTCTACTAATGTAACAGGAATATTTCAAAAGCCTTTTGTCTTTGAAATGAGTATTAAAGAGAACCTATCTTTAATTGATAGCAATACTAATAATCAAATAGAAGCTTGTAAAAGAGTAGGAATTCATAATTTTATAATGTCACTTCCTAAAGGGTATAATACAGTTTTAACTGAAGATGATTTAGTATTTACAGATGGAAAAAAGCAACTTTTAATAATTGCTCGTGCCTTACTTACTAAAGCTGAAATATTGCTTTTTGATGAAGTAACTAGTAATATTGATCCTACATCAACTGTCGAAATAGGAAAATTATTAGTTGATTTAAAAACAGACCATACTATTATAATGATTACTCATAAACCACAAATGATGGAAATAGCAGATAAAATAATTGTTTTAGATAAAGGAAAAGTTGTCGCTAAAGGACAAAATGATGAAGTATATAAAAAGTCAGAATTATATCGCGATTTAAAAAATAGAACTTTTGCTAGTATTAGTATTAATGATATATAAAAAATGGGGTAAATTATTTATCCCATTTTATGTCTTTAAAGATATATTCAACTATTTTTTCTTCTAGACCTTCTGGTATGGCACTACCACCAGCATGTTTATGACCACCACCACCATTGGGAATAGCTAAAACATTGACATCTACTTCATTTTTTGAAGCCCTATAACTAACAGAACGATCTATGTTTATAATTATAGCTATATCAACATCAGGCATCTTTGTTACGATAGCATGCCCTAAATCACTTCGGTATCGTTCAGCAAAAACTATACCTACTGGTATTCCATCAATTGTAGCTTTTTTAACAAGTTCTAGTTTTTCGTCAATATATCTTTCTTTTCTGTCTTTTTCTATTTTTAAAATTTTATCTTCAAACTCAGTAAAGAAGAAATAATCATTATTCTTGACAAAATTAGTATAATTTTCGATGTAATTATCTCTGCCATAAATATTATATAAATCTCCTAATTTAAACGCATCTTCTTTCTTATCTTCAATAAAATCATAAGTGTCTAGTTCTCTTACTAACTCAACCATTTCTGTTAAAGAATTTTTATATAATATTTTATTATTAGTAAATTCTTGTAAATATTCTAGAAAAACTGTTGTACCACATTCTTTTCTTCCATTATTTTCAGAAAGAACTTTAATAAAGGGATATTTATTTAATGGTTCGCGACTAGCATGATGGTCAAAAACCAAAACTTTGTTTTTTAATATATCATCATTATTAATTTTTATAGCAATTTCTTCACTAAAACATAAATCTACAACATAAATTTTTTTATAATCTTCATGGTGAGATAAAACTTCATTTGTAATATCATCTACTTCATCAACTTCGCAAGAAAAAAATTCAGTGTTTTCTAGTACTAAATTACAAAAAATTATTGGAAATGCCCCATCAGGGTCACCGATATGAGTTATTAAACAACTTTTCATTAGTTGGCCTTCTTATCTTTTTGTAAATTCTTTTCTATATCTTTATCAATATTTTTTACTAATTCTAAAGCACAATTTATAGTTTCTTCATTTTCATCTATATAATCTAATTCTGTAATTTTATTACCTTGTGATTGAGGCAATACTTGTTCAGTTACATGGACTATTTTACTAATACCGCTAACAAAGCTAGAAAACTCATAATTATATTCTTTAGCATATCTATGTAATTCAATACTAGCAATTTGAATTTTCATAATAGCATCTTTACGTAATATTACTTCTTTTATCATCTCTTGATTCATTGTTTTTAGATTATCAATTAAAACTTGTACATCTTCATTAAAAGGAAATTTTTCAATAGTTGAGTTAATTGAAAAACCATTATTAGATAAACTGATATCATAACGATATAAAAATCTCATCATTGAATGAACTTCTAATTCAATATTTGAATTATGGATATCAAACTTTTTCCAATAAAATAATTCATATATTTCATATAATATATTTTCATCCATATAAAATTTCATAAAATCACCTAAATTAATTATATCTAATAATTTAATCTACATCAATGTAAACTTGTTCATCACAGTGGATTTTAATGTCATATCTTTTTAATTTTTCTCTTAACATTAATTGGTTTTTACCCAAATCTAGTTCCCGAGGCTTTTTAAGACCTAAAGAATTAATAAAATTTCTTATATCTTTCTTAACTTTCATACATTCTTCTTGATTGCCTTTAATAACTCTTTCTACTTCAATAAATAAGCCTAAATTTTCAACATCTTCAAAAACTATTTCATAATCTTCATATTTGTAAAACTTTCTTTTATTATGAATAACAATTTGTTCTTTAAGTCCTAACATTTCAATTATTTTTTCTATTACCTCATAATTTTCTGCTTTCGTTTCATATTCATCAGAATAAGTCCATCTATTTCCTTTAAAATGATTTTTCTTATAAGTAATTAGGCAGTCATTACCTAGTCTTCTTACTCGAAATAATTCATTAGTTCTTAAATTTGCTTCAGGATGTAAGTTTGGTCTTAATTCATCTTCATAGTAAGTATCATAAATTTCTTTTTCTTTAATAAATTCAAACTTAGATAATATTTCTAATACTTCTTCTTTGCTATTTTCGAAATCTATTAATATTTCTACTTCTTGCATAATATCACTCCATTAGTAACTATATTATATCACAATTGATAGAGTATCAAAAGTTAACATTATAATTGATAAAAGTCCATTGTTGGCGACAAGTAATTAGTAAAAGTAGTATAAAAATTAATTTAATTAAATGTATAGCAAATAATGAAAATTTGGGTTACAATTAAGTAAAAGAAAGGTAGTAGAAGATGAATTATAAAATAAACTTATATGTTAGTGAGATAAAAAGTATAAATAGGACACTTATAATTAATGATGATGTACCATTACAATTATTTATTAAAAGTATGATTTTATCATTGAATGGCGATACTAATGATATATATTTATTGGAAAAAGATGATGTAATTGATTTTAATGATAGTGATAAGGTATCTTGCCTAAATTTAGAAGTAGGAGATGTATTTAGAATAGTATATAATTATAGTGGTAAAACTTGGGAGTTAGAATTTAAAGTTTTAGAAAAAAATAAAGATTTAAATAAACAAAATATAGAGGTAATTGATGGTTCTTCTTATGGTATATGTAAGGAAGAAGATATGTATTTTATTAATAGTTTAATGACTACTGATAATAAAAAAAGGAGAGATAGTATACTTAGTCATTATAAATATTTAACTAACTACTTCAGTTCTAAATTTATATTAGAAGAAAATAATAAAATGATAATTGATTATATTAATCTGTATGAAGATTTATGTAGTCCTAAAAGTATTGTTATGAATGTTTCACTATATGGATATGCAAAAGAAATAAAAAGAAAAATAGTTGTTAATAATAATATTACAATTGATAAATTTTGTAGAGCTGTTATTGCATCAATGAATGGAGATATGAGTCATTTATATACAATTAAAATGAATAAAAAGTGGTTTGATGAGAATATTTTAGATGAAAAATTAACTTATTTAGAATTACAAGTTGGAACCAAATTTAGTGTTATTTATGATTATGGTGATAATTGGAAATTCGATATTAAAGTAAGTAAATTAATTGACGGATATAGTGATAAAGAATTTGAAATTATGACGGGAATAGGTTGTGGTATAATTGATGATTGTGGAGGTGTTTATGGTCTTCAAAATGTTTTTAATGATGAAAGTGATTTCGAATCATGCAATATAAATGATTTTAACTTGGCTGAACTTCAAAAATTAGTAGAAGAAGAATTAAAAATAGATAATTTACATATTGACAGAAATGATTATTATTAATAAGTAGAACTCGTATTTTAATTTTACTTTAAATTTATTATTGCAAATGCTTAAAATTTATATTATTATTTATTTAAAGGTGAGTAGATTGAAAAAAGAGGTAGTAAACAACAATTTGAATTACACTAGATTAATTGAATTTGTTTCAGCTTATGGGGTAGTTTTTCCTCTTATTTCTATTAATAATATTTTGTAATTTTAGAAGGACTTTGTTAGAAGTGCTTCTTTTTTTGATGTTTCACCTAAAGAAGGAGAATTTATGAAAAATAAAAAAATGACGTATGACATCAATGAGACACCACCAATTGGTAAGTGGATAGTGCTTGCTATACAACATGTATTTGCTATGTTTGGTGCTACAATTTTAGTGCCAATATTAGTAAATCAAGCGGCAGGAGAAACAGTACTTACTATACCCGTAGCGTTAGTTACTTCTGGTATAGGAACTTTAATTTACTTACTATGTACTAGAGGTAAATCGCCTGTATATTTAGGCAGTTCTTTTGCATTTATTGTACCAATAGCAGCAGCTTATACAAAAGGAGGAATTGCAGGTGCCATGACTGGTGTTATGGCAGTAGGACTAATATATATATTAGTTGCTATTATAATTAGATTTGTAGGAAAAAATTGGCTAGAAAAATTACTTCCACCAGTTGTAATCGGACCAATGATAATGATTATTGGTTTAGGACTAGCTCCAAGTGCTATATCTCAAATGGGTCTTTCTAGTGAAGTATTAGATTGGAAAGTATTAATAGTTGCAATAGTAGCATTATTAGTAACAGCCTTAGTTATGACTAGAGCTAAGGGCTTCTTAAAAATAATACCATTTCTAGTAGGTATTATTGCTGGGTATATAGTAGCTGTATGTCTAGGAGTTATTGATTTCCAAGGTGTTCTAGATGCTAAATTTATTAGTGTTCCTGATTTCCATTTTCCATTTATTGATTACAAATTAAGTTTTGGAGCACTTATTACAATTGCACCAATAGCTTTAGTTACATTATGTGAACATATTGGTGACCATACATCTTTAAGTAATATAATTGGAAAGAACTTAATTAAAGACCCTGGTTTAGATAAAACTTTATTAGGTGATGGTATTGCTACATTTGTAGCAGGTTGTATTGGAGGTCCTGCTAATACTACTTATGGGGAAAATACATCGGTTGTAGGTATGACAAAAGTGGCATCAATAAAAGTAATTGGACTTGCAGCTATATTTGCTATTATTATAGGTTTCTTAGGTAAGTTTACTGCATTAATTAATACCATTCCAGGAAGTGTTTTAGGAGGAGTATCACTACTATTATATGGTTTTATTGCTGTTAATGGATTAAAAGTATTGATAAAAAATCAAGTTGATTTTGAAAAATCTAAAAATGTTGTAGTTGCTTCATCAATGTTAGTACTTGGTTTAGGAGGAGCAGCAGTATCTATAGTTAGTGGGGATTTATCGATTACTATTTCTGGTATGAGTTTAGCTTCAATAGTAGGTATTTTATTAAATTTATTCTTACCTGATGAAAAAGATAATGAATTAATTGTCGAAGTAGAAAATATAAAGAGTAGTAATTATGAGATTATGAAAGAAAAATTAACTAAAGAAATTAAAGATGAAGTTCTTGATGCAATCAAGAAAGAATTAAATTTGGATAAAAAAGCTAAGAAAGGAAGTAAAAAATGAAAACAATTGAATTAAAACATCCTTTAATTGAACACAAATTATCTATTCTTCGTGATAAGAAAACAGGTACTAAAGAATTTAGAGAGTTAATAAGTGAAATAGCTATGTTCTTATGTTATGAAGCAATGAAAGATGCTGAATTGGAAAAAATAGAAATTGAAACTCCAATTACAAAAATGAATATAGGAAAATTAAACGAAGATAATTATGCTTTTGTTCCTATTTTACGTGCTGGTACTGGTATGTTAGATGGAGTTATTAGTGTAATTCCTAATGCTAAAATTGGACATATTGGAATGTATCGTGATGAAGAAACATTTAAACCCGTTGAGTACTTTTTTAAAGTTCCTAAAGATATTGAAAATAGAGAAGTTATTATTTTAGACCCAATGTTAGCAACTGGAGGTTCAGCACTTGATGCGATAGAACTTTTAAAAAATAAAGGTGTTAAAAGAATAAAATTTTTATGTATAATATCTGCACCTGAAGGATTAAAAGAAGTAGAAGAAAAACATCCTGATGTACAAATTTATACAGCTAGTATTGATGAAAAATTAAATGAAAACAGATATATTATTCCAGGATTAGGAGATGCAGGGGATAGAATATTTGGAACTAAATAATAGAATCAAATCTCTAAAATGAGATTTTTTTCTTGATTAAAAAAATATTATTTGATAGAGTATTTTTTAATTGAGGAGATTTGTATGAAAGTAATGCATAATTTAGACCCAGTATATGATGAAAATTCTAAAGTATTAATCTTGGGTAGTATTCCTTCTGTTAAGTCGCGAGAGAAAGGTTTTTACTATGCTCACCCTAAAAATAGATTTTGGAAAACTTTAGAAAAAGTATATGAAGAAGAAATAGGTAATACTATTGAAGGAAGAAAAACTTTTGTATTAAATCATAATATCGCATTGTTTGATGTTATAAAAAGTTGTGATATTAATTCATCAAGTGATAGTTCGATTAAAAATATTGTTCCAAATAACATATCTGAAATTTTAAAAAAATCAAAAATAGAAATAATATTTACAACTGGTCGAAAAGCTTATGAGCTATATAACAAATATATTTTTCCTAAAACTAAAGTATCAGCTATATATTTGCCTAGTACTTCTCCTGCTAATTGCCCTAAAGGGATAGAAGAAAAATTATATGATGCTTATAAAGAAATAAGAAAATATACTTCTAAATAAGAAAAAATAATAATTAAAAAAGTTATATTCTTCTTATATAAATTCTATAATTTATAGGAGGAATATTTATGTATAAACTAGAAGATTTAGGTTATTTATATCAAGATTTAGAACCATATATAGATACTCATACTATGGGGCTTCATTATAACAAACACGCTAAAAAGTATTTAAATACCTTAAATCAATTGTTATTAGAAAATAATTTTGACTTTTCTTTAAGTTTAGTGGAATTAGCACAAAATATTGATTTATATTCTTGGAATAATAAAGATGAAATTATCTTTAATTTAGGAGGTGTCATAAATCATAATTTATATTTTCATTGTATGAATAAAAAGAAAATTGAAGTCACAGGAGAACTAAAAAATGATTTGATAAAAAAATATGGTTCCATAGATGAATTTATCAAAGAATTTATAACTGTATCAATGCGATTAAAAGGAAGCGGTTATACGTTTTTAGAGCTGACTCCAAGTGGCTTAGAGATTACAAATTATAAAAATCAAGATAGTCCAATTTTTTCTTTAAACGTTCCGTTATTTACTATCGATTTATGGGAACATGCTTATTACATAAATTATAATTATGATAAAAGAAAATATTTAGAGAATTTTTTTGAAATTGCTGATTTTAGTGTTGCAAATCATCTATATGAAAGAATAAAAAGATGATTTTTTTATGAAATGTTCTGAAGAAATTTAAATTTAAGGTATAAAATTACATTGACATTATTCTTAATTCGGTATAATATAACGACTAGGTGATATAAAATGGATTATTTAACAGTGAAAGAAGCTTCAATCTTGTGGAATATTAGCGAAAGACGTATAGTTAACCTTTTGAATAACAATCGTATACCTGGTGCTTTTAAAACTGGTCGAAGATGGAATATTCCTAGAGATACAAAGAAACCAGTTGATAAAAGAACAAATTATGCCAAAGGACAAGATAATAAAAGAATTGTCGTAGTTGCAGGTATAAATTCTGAAATCGGTATAGAACTATCTAAAATATTACTTGATAAAGGTTTTTATATTATTGGACTATATCAAGAAGGAAGTTATATTGCTGAAAATTTAAAAAAAGAAGATATTGAATTAAAATCAGTCGACTATTTTAAACGAGAAACACTTTTACAAGCTGTAAATGAAATTAACAAAGATGTTTATGGATTTATTTTTATGGAAATATTTTTTGAACTTGAAGATTCTTTAGATTTTGATTATGATCAATTTAAAAAAAGTTATCAAGTTAATTTGTTTTCTGTTAATCTATTAGTTCGAGAAATTGTTAAGAAAATGAATTTTGAGTCAAGTATAGTTCTAGTTAATAGCATTGAAGCTTATCGTGGTTCTTTTGGAGCTAGCGCTTATGCTTCAGCCCAGGCTGCTAAAGAAAATTTAATGAAAACATTTGCTAATATTTATACAGAAATGTATGGTGTAAGAGTTAATTCTGTCGTTGCAGGTTGGATTGGTGGTGTAATGGAAACAGATGATACTTTTAATAAAGCAAAAGAATCTATTCCAATGAAACGACTTGGCTATCCAGAAGAAATAGCAGATGATATTTATTTAATGTTAACAAGACATAAATATTCTAATGGGACATCTTTGGTATCTGATGGTGGTTACTTATCATTTGATGAGCAATCTAAGACAGAAGATTTAGATTCTGGTAAGTTCTATCGTATTTTAGATAAGTTTTTTACAGAGACAAAGAAAGGTTCTGAAATGTGGATTATTTCTACGATGATGGATAATGAATGGAATGAAGATCCAGCTGAAAGAAAATTTATTCAAAGTAATTTTGATGCAGTTAATAGAGGAGTTAAAATGGAACGTATTTTCCTTTTTAGTAAAAAAAGTTTAAAGGAATATAGGAAAAACAAATATATTCAAGGATACTTATCTTGTAATAAAATTGAAACAAATTTTGTCGATTTGGATTTAGTACAAGAAAAATATCCAGAACTTCTTAAAATAGTAAAAAATGGCTGGATTGGTATTGATGATTATGCCCTTTTAGTTGATTTACCAAGTGATGGAACATCTAGAGGATATGTAACTATGAACAAAAAAGAAATTGAAAAAGCAAAAGTTTGTTTTAAAGAGTTACATAAATTAGCTGTTCCTTTGAAAGAAGTTAATATAAATAATTATAATACTTTTTCCTAGTATTTAATTTATAGGCTTCCTAAGTCTTTTTATTATAGTATAAAACTATTTTTAGTAATAGAAAGAATTTAAAGATAAATGCTTTGTCGGAAATGAAAAAATATTCCATTTGTTATAATAAAGTTGTAGTAAAAGTAGTGATATTTTGGCAAAAATGGGACTAATATCCTGTTTTTGCCATTGATTAATGATTGTTAATAGATTTATTATTTAAAGGAGAATTTGTATGATAAAAAGAGAAATCAGAGAGAAGTTTAAAAAATACTGGAGCAAGACAAGTTGATAATTCAACTTTAGTAAAGGAACTATGTGAAAAAGATAGAAAATAAATTACATTAGATGATTTAAAATTAAGAGAACTTGCTTCTTTGAATCATAGCGGGTACATTCCCCGAGGCTTGCCTTGTATTTAAATACCTCGTATGCTTGCATCGAGGTAGTTTATTTTATATAAAGATTACAATTATCAGCCCCAAATTATACAACATAGTGATAAATTTTTTAAAGCAACACTTTTATTTTTTTATTAATTATTTTTTGGAGATTCAGGTCTAAAAGTTAATGAAATTTTTTCTGTACTTGGCATAATATTATCTTCTTCTATTTTATCAATATTTAAGCAATTTATTTTTTCTTCAATATGTTCAGCTTGGGTTAAATATTGTAAATATCCTTCAATATCTTTATTTAAAGCCGTGAAAATTTCTTAAGGTAAACTAATTTGCTTTAATTGCTCTATATTAAAGACGGCACTTTCTACATTTCTTTCCAGTAAAGATTGAAAAAGCTGTATAACGTTTTGAGATAACTCTAAAGATTCGTTTTCTGTGTTTCTTCCTTTTCCTAAAGCAAGTTCAGAACCTACTAATGGAAGTAAATCATCTCTTGCCATTTCTAATGCATTAATTGTGATAAAATGATTAACAATAGCTTGATTTACTTTTAATAATTCTTGTAGCATTATGTGATTTGTCGTAGCAAATCTATTCGTTTTATCTGTCATAATTTGTAATCTAGAACTCGCTGTTAAATAGCTAGAATATTGTTCATCATTATGAGGGTCTAATGTTGCTAATTCTTCTTGAATTTTTGCAACTATATCAGAAGTGACTATATAGTGAGAACGATTTTTTCTTCTATAAACTTCCATATATTTACGAATAGTATCATAACCATATATTTCATTAGTTAAAGTAGTAATATTTTTATCAATTGCTTCTTTTAATTCCTTTAATGCACTTGGATTAAGTTCATACTTTGGTTCTTCTTCTGTAGAAATAGGAAATAATTGAGACCAAAAATTCTTTTTCTTTTTACCAGATTATGTCTTCTTATAAACATTATTAATAATATGATTAATAGTATTTATTGAGTTTTGATGCTCATCACTTAACATTAACTTAGGTAACTCATCATGAATATATTTAGAATGAATAGACAAAGAATTACCAAAATGTAAAACACTTTTAATGTCGTTCAAGTCTAGACTATCTACAGCTGTATCTTGTAGTAGAGAAATACGTTCATCTATTGTAATTAATAGTTCATAATCTTTACCTGTTTCTACTTCTTCTTTTAAAATATCATAATTAGCACCAATTTGGGCGGTTAATGTTTCTAAAAACATACTACTATTTAGTGAAATATCAAATATTCTTTTAGCAAAATCGTCAATGTTTCTACGACTTCTGTATTTGTCGTTATCTTTTGCAAAATAATTGACAAAAGTTAAAGTGCCTTTTACATAATCAATTGGTTCATCAGTAATAAATTCCAAAAAAGTCAGTTTGTAAATTACAAGCAGATAGAATACATTCTTTTGTAATATTATTTTTCTCAAAGAATTTTATAGAATTGTTTGAAATAGTAAATAAACCTAAAACCATTGAAAATTCTTTTAAATCTTCTTCATTTTTTATTAAAATTTGGTTGCTTTCTCCATTTTTGATTTGTCTAGAAACTATTTGGTAAATTTTAAACACATTAGTTAAATAGTAATTACACTTTTGATAAGATTTTACTAAGTTTTCAGCTTCTTTTTTCTTTTGTGCTTCTTTAGTATTTTCTTTGTATTCTTGATATAATTCATCAAATCTAGAGAAAGTTTCATAACTATGATTAAATTGTGCTAAAAACTTACTAATGGCAATACTATTACTAAGTTCTTTTGAAAATATATTTTTGGAAATTTCTAGTGGCGTCAATTCTTCACGTTTTTTATCTTTATTTTGGCCTCCAAAAATATAAGAACCATATTCATTATAAAGTAAATCATAGAACCATATTCATTATAAAGTAAATCAATATCAACTTGTTTATCTAATAAAGATTTTGAATTTATATTTAAATAAGAACATATTTTATTTAAATCAAATCCTAAATATTTAAAGAACTCTTGAGTTTCTAAGTAGGTATTTTTAAAAATACCTAGTATTAAAGCATATGCTTTAATATCTTCTTCACTAATATTTGTTAAAACATTAGAAAGATAATAATGTATTCTAGAAACATTTTCTAAAAATTCTATGGAATCTACTGGCATATCATGAAACATCTTTTGTGTTAATTTCATTTTACGTTCATTTTCTTTTTGCTCTAAGTGTTTTTGCATTTGTTTTAAGAAATCACTTTGTAAATCAGTTTCGTCTGTTAACTCAGAAAATAAGGATTCCATAATCATACTTCTATTAAATTCACGATTACATAGGTTATGTGCTATATCATTTATAGTAAGATTTTTAGCTCCTTTATTCTTATTAACACCATCATAGAAGAATCTTTTATAACGATCTACTAATAGTTTTTGATTTAACTCTATATTCTCTATTTCTTTTTTTGAAATAGTAATATTTAATAAGTTTAAAATTTTTTCTAAAGTAATTCCATGATCTTTAAAAAATTTACTAACATCACCATCATAGTAATAAGTAGCAATTAAAAGAGCTAAAGTATCTGCATCATCTTCTGCAAATAATAATTTTGAATTGTGTTTATTTTCTTTCATTTTTTGTAGTAAAAGAATATATATTTTAGCAGTAAAATTAGCGAATTCTTTTGTCTCTCTTTTTAAATCATTATAGAAATTTTTTACATATTCCGCATTATAAATATGTCTTTGTATTTCAATATATTGTGTAACTATTTCTTCAAAATTATTAAATACACCCACATAACAATTTAATTTAGCAAATAGTTTTTCAATAGTTATACTCTTAGTAAATTCACGCTTAAAAGCATTCTCTAAAATACTTCTAACATTTATAGAACTTTCTTCTCTATCCTTGCAAGTTCCTTTCTTAACATATATTTGGAAAGAATTCTTTATAGAAATTATATTTTTTTGACTTTCTGTAAAATCTTTTAAAGATATACTAATGGATAAACTTTGCAGTATTTTGTCTAAAGTTATACCTTTAGTATTTAAAAATGCTTTAATTGCACTTTGCTCACTTACATTTTCTTCCGTATAAATAGGTGTATCTTTATAAAAATATAATGCTATGATTAAAGAAAGTGGAACAATATCTTCCTCTTTCTTCATATATATGTCATTTTGGTTATTGTTTAGTTTTTGAAATAATAAAGTTCTGATTTTAGAAGCAGTTTCTAAATAAGAAATTACATTAATTGGTAAATTACCATAAAGTTCTTGTGCTATTTTTCTTTCTTGCTCTAATTTGATACCTTCATTAAATGAAATTAAATCATATTTAAATCTAGAAAAGTCATTATTTCTTAGAAATAAATTATAAAAAATTGTTTTCTGACAATTCTTATAATAGTTCTCCAAAATTGGTAAAAAAATATCAATAGGTGTTAATGTTTCGTATTTTGTTAAATCTTCATAATTTGGAATAATTGAACCAAGAGCTGTAAATAGTTCCGCATTATTAATAAATGGTATTATTTTTTCTTTATTTACTTTAATACGGTCTCGATTAAATCCATACTTACTAAAATATGATTCATAAGTAGGATTCTTAGTCATAGCATAAAGCATTAAGAAAAAGAATTTATTATAATAATTACTAGTAGAATCATTTGTTTTTTTAAAATCTAGATATCTTGTATCTGCAGCATAATAATTTAAATATGGTAATGCATAATTTACAAAAGCTGCCGTTTCCTCTGGTACTAATTTTAAAAATTTTTCATAACTTAACATAATAAGCCACCTTAAATGTTTTTTATTATAGTATAAAACTATTTTTTTAGCAATATAAAACATTTATATTACAGGATATTATAAAACATTTATATTACAGGATATAAAACATTTATATTACAGGATATATCGTAAAAATCCCTTAAATAAGCCAGGATAAACGCATGAGTTTATAAAACTTATGTGTTTTTTCATGTATAATAGAG
>CAOJBM010000035.1 GCA_948329525.1 uncultured Mycoplasmatota bacterium | reverse complement strand
GAAAGAATTTACGTACTGAAAGTACGTGGGCAGCTCCAGTTACCATTTTGCTCTATTATACATGAAAAAACACATAAGTTTTATAAACTCATGCGTTTATCCTGTACTATTACCATCATCTATTATGATTAATTTATGATAATGTCTACTATTACCATCATCTATCTGTCTACTATTACCATCATGGATATCTGTCTACTATTACCATCATGGAGCCTAATTTTAGCATACAAAATGACATTTAATCAATATGTAAATGCACAATCGTACATCCTTCATTATACATATCAATATAGAACTCTTGAACATTTTTATTTCTTTTCAATATTTCATTATTTTTATTTTTTAATTTTCCGCTACATTTTCCATTAATAATTACTAAATCTTTATTTTTTAATTTAATGCTATCTTTAATAAAAGTTTCAAGAACATACACGACTGTCTCAGTAGTCTCCCCGTGAATATCAATTGTTTCATAAAAAGAGGTAAATGGATTAATAATTCTGTTCATATAACTTATTCACTTCTACTAATTCTGGAACAGATAATCTAGCCCCTACTTTTGAAACAGATAGTCCTGCAGCAATATTGCCATATTTTACTGCTTTTTCAACATCCCCACCATTCATAATTGTATGAATAAATGCAGCTCGAAATATAGCTCCTGTTCCACTTGTATCAACAACTTCTGTTTTAATTGCTGGACTTACCTTTATTTGATTATTAATACAATATAATGCTCCATGTTCTTGTAAAGTTATAATAATTTGGGCATTATCATACTTTGTTCTCACTTTTTCATAAACTTGAATTAAGCTCTTTGTTTGGGTAAAATCAATTAACATACCAGCCTCAGCTTCAGCAAATTCTTTTGTACAAACAATGAAATTTACTCTTTTACACAAATCAGTAGCGTTACTACTATATTTATCAGCATATAACATCTTTATAGCTTTGGAATACTGACCGATTATAGCTTTAGCGGCATTAATGTCAAAAGTATCAACAACAATTAAATCTGGTGTAAAATCAAAGTCATATTTTTTTAAATAAGTATAATTATCAGCTAATGTATAAGTGATTTTTGAAACATTACTAGAATTTAAAAGAGTCATTCTAATATCAGTATCATTATCATAAGTAACTTCCAAATATCTCGTATCAGCTTTAACTGATTGAAGTTCTTTTTTGATAATATTACCATAGTTATCTGCTCCAATTACAGAACATAAGGATGTTTCAATCCCCCATTTACATAACATGTAAGCAATATTAGCAGCTTCTCCACCACCACATCCTACTTTTTTGATAAATCTAATATCATTATTTGGACTAGGATATTCATCAGTTCTAACTGTTATATCGTAAGTTGAATGCCCAACACATATCGCTTTTATCATACTTATCACCCTTTTATATCCTAATTTAATTATACACTAGAATAACAATTAAAAAAAGGCATTAATTTTGACTTTGCGTTAGTATTTTACAGTCGAAAAGTAAAATATTCCTTTTCATTTGGTAGATTTCTTTGGTATAATTAGTCATGTAAACACCTCCATATTTTTGTTTAGTACTAATTATTTTTAGTCAAATTAAATTATACTAAATTTTGGACTTGTTTACCTTATTTTTCATTCAAAAAAATCAGAAAAGTTATTCACATTTCTGATTTTTTCTTGTCAACTTTTATTTTTGCCGAAACTCAAATCTAAGGATAATATTTAATTACCTTTTTTCGTTTTAAATAGTTTATCAAATACTTCTTGATAGTTTCCCACAGGAACAATTTCCATATTTTCTAATATTTTAAGAGGTATTTCATCTAATTCTGGCAAGTTAGCTAAAGGAATATAAACAAGTGTTACCCCATCATTGAAAGCTCCAATAAGTTTTTCTTTTAAACCACCTATTTTTAAAATATCTCCTCTTAAAGATATTTCCCCTGTCATAGCAATTGTTTTAGGAATAGACTTTCCTAACAATAAGGAAATAATTGCTGTTGTAATTGCTATACCTGCACTTGGACCATCTTTTTTTAAAGCTCCTTCTAAGAAATGAATATGAATAGTTTGTCCCTCTAATTTTTTTAAATCAAGACCAAAAATTTTGGCATTACTCTTTATATAGCTTAATGCTACACCAGTTGATTCTTCCATTACTTTTCCAAGCATCCCAGTAAAAATAAATTCTTTATTACCTTTATAAATAGCTGTTTCAATATTCATTAAAAGACCACCATAATTAGTTAGGGCAAGTCCGTTAACTAATCCTGGTAGAAGGGTATTATTATTTTTTAATAATTCATATTTAGCAGGACCTAGATACTTGATTAAATCAGTCTTTTTGATTTCTGTTTTTTTTACATCAGTTTTATTTTTAACGGCATCTGTGACAATTTTACGAACAATAGTAGATAATTGTCTTTCTAATTCTCTTACTCCTGCTTCTTTCGTATATTTATTTATGATCATCTTGATAATATCTTCATCAAATTTAATGTAATTCTTTTTTATTAAATGAGCATCAAAGATTTTGGGTAATAAATAATTATAAGCAATATCTATTTTTTCAAATTCCGTATAACTAGATAATTCAATAACTTCTAAACGATCGATTAAAGGTTCAGGTATAGTTTCATAAGAATTAGCTGTTAAAATAAATAATACTTGAGATAAATCAAAAGGTTCTTCAACATAGCTATCAACAAAATATTTATTTTGTTCAGGATCTAGTATATCTAGTAAAGTACTTGATGGGTCTCCTTTATAATCTTTAACCATTTTATCTACTTCATCGATTAAAATTACTGGATTAGCTGTATTACATTTCTTTAATCCTTGAATTATTTTACCTGGATTAGAACCCATATAAGTTCTTCTATGTCCCACAAGTTCGGAACTATCATTTAGTCCTCCCACACTTATTTTGTAAAATTCTCTATTTAAACTGTTAGCAATACCCATAGCTAGAGTTGTTTTACCAGTTCCTGGAGGACCTACTAAACAGATTATTGGACTTTTTAAATTTTTATTTCTACTTTTAACTGCGATATATTCCACAATTCGGTCTTTAATCTTATTAAGACCAAAATGGGTTCCATCTAAATGCTTTTTAATTGCTTTTAAATTAGTGTTATCTTTACTAAATATTCCCCAAGGTAAATTAATAACTAAATCTAAATAACTTCTTAACATAGCCATTTCAGGGCTAGCCTCAGCCATATATTCTAATCTTTTAACTTCATTTAATAACTTATTTCTAGAATCATTGTCAATTTTTAAAGCATTAATTTTTTCTAAATATTCACAGATAATTTCATCTTTGGGATCATTTTCCCCTAACTCTTTTTTGATTTCTTCTAACTTTTCCCTTAGCATGTATTCTTTTTGATTATTTTCAAAATCGATTCTTAATATTTCATCTATTTTTTCATCTAGCTCAACTACTTGAATTTCGATATTTAAATCATATATTAGGGCATTAGCACGATAGTAGCCATTCACTTCTTCTAAATATTGTAACTTTTTTTCTAGAGGAAAAGGAACAAAGGAAGTGATTAAATCCGTTAATAAATATAAATCATTAATATCTTTGATAGAAGTTAAGATACTATTTGATACATAAGGCGATGTATTAATATATTTTTCTAAAACTTCTTTTAATTTTCTAGCTATAGCCATTTGTTCTATTTCATCAAACTCTTTTTGTTCATATTCTTTGTATTCAGCTTTTAAAATTTTATTATCTAAAGTACTATTTTCATAACTAATAATTTTTACTCTTTTTAAACCCGCTATAACTACTCTTAAACTACCACTAGGAAGTTCTATCTTACTTTTAATTTTTCCAATAACCCCAATACTTGGTAAATCAGTTCCTTCAGGAGATTCTTCATACTGGTCTTTAGGACAAACTATGATAACCTCACTATCGTATTCTTTATTTGCTAAATTTACTACTTTGGAACTTTCCTTATTACTAAGTTCAAGTCTAACTTCTTGGGTAGGCAATAAAACTAATCCTTTTAATAACATAACAGGTAATGCTTTTTTGATATTAATCGCCTCCCATCAAAACTAACATAGATTGTATTATAAAGTTATAAAAGATATTTGTAAATAAATTTGACACTTTTTTACACAAAAAATTTTGCCATTTTTGGGATAAGAAGATTAAGAGTTTAAAGATGTTTGAAAAACATTTAAAAATATGATATTATTCAATTATAAAGACACAAGCAATTGTTTGGTGCCTTTTTATGGACATACCGATACTTTAAGTTGTATCGGTTTTTATTATCTAGTTATTAACAAATATGCTAACAACAGTAACAACATTTCTATGAGTCTAATTAACTTTACGTTTATCTTCTTCATATTGATGCATCCATTAAAAATTTTTACACCCCCGAAAGAGCAATATATAAATTTTAAAGGCAAAACCAACACACTACTTGTGTCTTAGGTGGTACTATAACATAAAGAAAAAACCTTGTAAAATCACTATTTTTTGATTATTGAAACATAAAAAATACAATAATCTTATTATTGCTTAGGAAAAATTTAATTATTGATAAGAATTTTACTAAATAATTCAAAAATTAGTAAAATTGAAAAAATAACATTTCAGTAAGTTTATGTTATTTTTTTGTTAAAAAGGCCATAAATTGAGGAAGTTCTTTATTTTTTTTATAATAATTAATATCTACTTCTTTAGTTTCTTCTACTGCCATTGACTCCGTAAAATCTAATACTTCAAAATTTGCTTTGCGTAAAAGCTTAAAGTGAAAAGATGGGGAGCCGACATAAAAAGACAGTGTTTCTTTAATATTCCAAGAAAAAAAGTCGTGTGTGTGCTCCTTAAACGTATTATAATTACCTAATACTTCACTTTCATTATCATCTCTTGCACAGCCGATTAATCGATAAGTTTTACCATCAATATTTGCATGATTACTACTCCATCTAATCGGATGGACTAAAGAAAATAAGAATAAGCCATCTTTTTTTAAAACTCGATAAACTTCATTATAAACTTTATCAGGTGTTGCACTATAATGTACTGCCAAACTACTATAAACAAAATCAAAAGTATTTTCATCAAAAGGAAGATTAGCCATATCACCTACTACAAACTCCACATTAGGATATGTTTTTTTAGCAATAGCAATCGACTCTTTAGATATATCAATTCCAACCATTTTTTCTTTATCTGCTCCAAAAGTTACTAAAAGGTTAGTTTCTTCTCCTGTCCCACAACCAAGTAACAATATCTTTTTATTTTTCAAATTGGGCATCATACTTTTCATCATTGGTTTTTCAACAAAACGATGCGATGGCATCATCCCATTAATTAACTTTTCTTGCCTTTCTTTAGCATAATTATCATAATCATTTTGCATATTTTATTTTTCCTCACTATCAATAATTATTGTTACAGGACCATCGTTTTGAATATTAAGTGACATATCCGCACCAAAAACTCCAGGATAAGTCTTGACTTCTTTATTTAACTCTTCATTAAATTTTTCATACATTGGTAAAGCTACATCTTTTTTAGCTGCATTACTATACGATGGACGATTACCATTTTTAGTTCCTGCATGCAAAGTAAATTGCGAAATACTTAGAATTTCTCCATCAACCTCTTTAATACTTTTATTCATAACACCATTTTCATCATCAAAAATTCGTAAATTAATAATTTTCTTAACTAAGTAATTAATATCATCTATTGTATCAGTATCAGTAATTCCAACTAGTATTACTAAGCCAAAAGCAATTTTATTAACTAAATTACCATCTACTAAAACTTTACTTTCTCTACTTCTTTGAATAACTACTCTCATGATTTAGTTCTCCTTTTAACAGTCTTAACAAAAGCTAGTGATGTAATATCACTAATAAATAGATTTAACTCTTCAGTATTTTTAGTTTTTACTTGTAAAACGTAATTTAGAGCATCGTCTACTTCTTTTGAATTAACCGAATCAATATAAATATTTCTTTTCGTAGCTACTTGAATAATATCAAATAAATGATTAGTAGTATCAATACCTTCAATTTCAATCGTTGTTAAAAAACTTGTCTCTGTTTCATTGTTCCAAGAAACATCAATTAACCTATCGCTATCCGCTATATTAGGACAATCAGCACGGTGAACGACAATTCCATCTCCCTTAGTAATATACCCTTTTATTTCATCACCTTTTATTGGTGAACAACACTTAGCTATTGTCACTAGTATTTCATCGATTCCAGCCACAATAATATCATTTTTATTATTAGTAATTTTACTAGGAGGACGATTAATTACTTTTTCAAGTAAAATATCTTGAACATCTTTTTTATCTTCATAAATTAAATTTATTATATAAGATGGGGTAAATCTTAGAGAACCAATAGATAAATATAAATCTTCTAAATCAGTTAATTTTAAGTCTTTTGTAACTTTTTTAATATTATCACTTGATAATACTTCACCCAAAACAAGTTTTCTCTTTCTAATTTCTTTTTCAAGTAAAACTTGTCCTTTGGCAACATAAGTATTATGGTCTTGTTTACTAAAGTATGATTTAATTTTATTCTTCGCTTGACTAGTCTTAACAAAATTTAGCCAATCTTTATTTGGAGTACTGTTTGGGTTAGTATTAATCTTAACAATGTCTCCATCTTGTAATTTATAATCTAGTGAAACAATATTATCGTTAACGATTGCTCCCACAGTTGTATCCCCTACTTTTGAGTGAATACGATAAGCAAAATCAATCGGTGTCGCTCCTTCAGGAAGTTCTAAAACATCCCCTTTTGGAGTGAAACAATAGATTAAATTAGTTAAAAATTCTGTTTTTAAATTTTCCGCAAACTCTGTATCACTAGATGTTTCATTATTAGCATCAATAACATTACGAAACATCTCTAATTTTTGTTCCATAATATTTTGAATTCGTTCTTTTCCTTTTTCTTTATAAGACCAATGGGCAGCAATTCCTTTTTCAGCGATTTCGTCCATTTCATAAGTTCTTACTTGTACTTCAAAGATTTGACCTTCCACTCCAAAAATAGTAGTATGCAAACTTTGATACATATTTTCTTTTGGCATTGCTATATAATCTTTAAATCTTTTGGGCATAGGTCGGAACTTTGAGTGAATTAACCCAATAGTTAGGTAACAATCGCTTTCTTTTTCGACAAAGACTCTTAAAGCTAAAATATCATAGATATTTTCCCATTTTTTCCCATTATTAATTTTATTATATAAACTATGCACTGATTTAACTCTTCCTTTAATTTTAAATTTAAGTCCAGCTTCCGTTAAAATATCACTAATACTTTCTTTCATTTCATTTAAATAACCATTTAATTCTAAGTATGAAGCGTCGAGTTTCTCTAAAATATCGTTATAAACATCAGGTTTTGTGTATTTTAAGCATAAATCTTCTAATTCACTACTAATGGAATTAATCCCTAAACGATGAGCAATGGGAATTAAAACGGACATTGTTTCATTAGCTTTTCTTTTTTGTTCCGAAGGTGCTAAAGCCCATATAGTTCGCATGTTATGAAGACGGTCAGCTAGCTTAATAAATAAAACGCGAACATCTTCTGATAAACCAACTAAAACTTTTCTTAAATAGATTGCTGATGACTCTTTATCATCGGTAAGTTCTAGTTTATTGATTTTACTAATTGAACTCACAATTTTAGCTACCTCATTACCAAATTCTTCTTCAATATTTTCTAGTGTAACAGAAGCATGATTAACTGTTTCATGTAAAAGAGCACCCATTATTGTAATGTAATCAACATTTAAATCAGATAAAATATAAGCTACAGATAAAGGATGAGATATATACGAGTCGTTATTTAACCTTGTTCTTCCTTTATGTGCATTATCAGCAAATAAAAAAGCAGCATGAATACTTTCTAATTCCTCTTTATTTGTAATCAAATTTTTTAATTTTTCATTTAAAACATCATAAGTATATATTGTTTTCTTCTCGTTCATTATAATTCCTCTTTCAAATCTTCTATTCTTGTTGTTTTAGCAAATTCATTTTTAACATATTCATCAATTTTATTATTAGGAATATTCAAAACATCATCAACCATATCATATAAAGTTAATGTCTTACAATTAGTCCATTTTATCTTTTTGAAATAATTCCATATATCTTCTTCTTTAATATAATTAAAGCCATTATTTTTTAACTCTTTTACTTTACTTCTTAAAGCTGGTAATAAGCGTTTATAAAGTTCTTCTAATGAATTAAATTTAATATCTTCCATTTTACCACCTATTTTTTATTTATAAACATATATTTATTATATAACAAATTAATAATTTATAAAAGGAGTTAGTTATGTTAAAAAATAAATTTATATCTTCAACTTTAATTTTATTAATAGGTGGCTTTATTACAAAAATCCTAGGAATGATTATTAGAATTATTACTACAAGATTTATTGGTGTTTATGGTATGAGTTTGTATAGTTTAATCATGCCTACTTTTTCATTAATTGTAAGCATTGCAATATTTGCTCTTCCAACTTCCATAAGTAAATTAGTAAGTTCTAGTAAGTATCAAAGTAAAAAAATAGGAAAAAGTGCTTTATATATTGTTTTAGCAATTAATTTATTTTTTATTTCTCTAATTACTTTATTTAGTGGCTTTATTAGTAATAATTTATTACATGAACCATTAACAAGACCTTTACTAATAGCTTCTTTAGTAACTATTCCTTTTATATCGGTTTCTTCCATTATTAAAGGATATTTCTTTGGCAAACAAAATATGGTACCATCAACTATTAGTAATATTTTTGAACAAGTAATTAGATTAGTTTTAATTTTTCTTTTTCTTCCCAAAATAGTTAGTTTTGACGCTTTCTATGGGATTATCTTTATAATTTTATTAAATATCATCTCAGAATGTCTTTCTATTTTTATTATGTATCTCTTTTTACCAGAGAAAATAAGTTTTACAAATATTTCCTACAACCACGAATGTACAAAGGATATTTTAAGAATTTCTGTGCCTTCTGTAAGTTCAAAGATTATTGGTAATATTAGTTATTTCTTTGAACCAATTATTATTACCACTCTTTTACTTTATTTAGGAGTTAATAAAGATTATATCGTTTTAGAATATGGTTTATTTAATTCTTTTGCAATATCCCTTTTATTAATCCCAAGTTTCTTTGTGGGCGCAATATCACAAGCCCTACTTCCTGAAATAGGGAAAAATTTATGTAATAATAAGAAATTAGTTAAAAGAAGAATTAAACAGACTGTCATTATTTCTTTAATTTTAGGAATCTTTTTCTGTACAATTATTAATATTTATCGCAATGAATTTTTGATGTTTTTATATAAAGATAGTAGTGCAAGCAATTATATTAAGTTTATTGCGCCATTTTTCTTCCTTTACTACTTAGAAGCACCTCTATCTACGACTTTAATCGCTTTGGGCGGCAATAAAGCGACATTTTTTATTACCACTATTGGCGTAATTGTCAAAAATATTGTTTTAATTTTCTTTATCTTTATGGGAGCAAAGATTTATTCCTTAGCAATTGCGGAAATAGTTAATGTCGTTTTAGTCGTTTTCTTAGATTTTATCTTTATTAGAAAGTATTTATGGCAAAATAAAAGAGCTATATAAGCCCTCTTTAGTTAATACTTTATAAGCTTAAACTTCAGGATAATATGAAATTATCTTAAAGTATTAACTTTCCCCTTTTATTCCTTTTCCCCTGAAGTTGCTATATACAATAACACTTTTTCGAATGTTTGTCAAGCTTTTTTGGCACTCATGTTAATCCTTTTATGATTAATTTATGATAATGTCTTAAGTATTAGTATTTGATTATCTCTCAAAGATAATTCTTGATGAAGAAGAAAATATTCATGTATCTTATAAGTTTGTTTACAATACTCTAACAAATGCCAGTATACTCTCTCCTAAAACTAGAAGAAAACAACAATTATCAAAAAAAGAAACATAATCTTGTTACGTTTCTTAAAAAGTTAAAGATAATGAATTTACATTTAAAATAAATCCCAATGATTTTATAATTTTTCTTACTTCGTTTTCAATGTAATCTTTATCTTCTTTGGAAATATTATCATTAAACATTTCAAGTAATATATTAATCTCATCTAAATAATCTTTTATTTGAACATTACCTAGCTGTTTTTCTTGGGCTAATTTATAAATTTCTTTTTCTTCCTCTGTCAAAAAAGCAATACTGTTAGAAATAGTTTCTTTCGATAAAAAAGTATTCATTTTACTAATAATTCTATCTTTATCTTCATTAGTTAAGTTACAAGAATTAACTAAAGTAATAAATTCTTCAAAAGAATCACAAGCTCTTAGAATTTTCTCTCCATCAAAATATGTTGCTAGTTCTTGCTCATTTAATCTTTGTTGTTCTTTTAATTGTCTTCTTTCATTCTTACTAATTATTTTTTCTTCTAAAGGAATCAAATCATCTTCAATGTATTTTTTATTACTATTAGCTACTAATAATTGCTTATATATATATTCAATAAAAGTAGTTGCATTCAAATTACATTCTTCCATTAATTTATCACTTTCTTCATCATTATAATAAGTAGCGAATAAATCAAATAAATTATCAACAAGTGTCACCGTATCATCATTGGCTATAACGTCTCCAAAAGCATTAAAATAAGGTTTTAAATTAATTACAGCTTTTGTTTCTTTTCTTAAGAAATAATCTTCGGAATTTAAACATTTATTTCTTTCTTTAACTTTTTTTTCAAAAATTTTATTATTATTATAAATTGCCATCCCAAAAATTTTTAAAAAGGTAGCTTTATCTAGAACAAAATTAGAATCTCTATTAACCATGTTTAAAACTATAAAAAGAAGACTAAAGTTTTCTATTCTACCTTGAATTTCTCTTTTTCCAAAATATGATTTTATTTTATAAAGTGTTTCTAGATTGAAACTATAATTTTGTGCTTCTTCTTTAAATCCCTTTACAAAATCATCACTTTGTTCTTGTTCTAAAACTCTTTTTACCTCAAAATTATTTTCATCATTTACTTTAACAGCTAAAAGTTCGCTTTTAGCTAAAAAGTCAGCTAAAATTTCGTTTCTTATTTTTTTTTCATTACTTTCTTTAATAGCAACGCTAAGACCTTTTCTAATTAGTTCAAAACTTTCTTCAATTGACATAAATCCCACTCCTTCTATTTATTTTGTAAAGATAATACATTAATATTTAAAATAAATTTTAATCTTTCAATAAGAGCTTTTACTTCACTTTCAACATACTCTTTATCTTCTTTACTAACTTCTTCACTATTTATTTCTAATAAAATATTTATTTCTTCTATTAACTCTTTTATTTGAACATTTCTCAATTGCTTTTCTAAAGCTAATTTATAAATTTCTTGTTCTTCTAAAGTTAAAAAAGATATCTTTTTTAAGTCATCATTTTTATTTAAAAATGTTTGCATTTTCTTTACAATTCTTGTTCTGTTTTCTTCACTAAGATTACAAGAAATAACAAGATTAACAAAATCTTCTAAAGAATCACAAGCTCTTAGGATTTTTTCTCCATCAAAGTATGTAGCTAATTCTTGCTCATTCAATCTTTGTTGTTCTACTAATTGTCTTCTTTCTTTTTTCGTTATTACGGGATCAATAACTTTTTTTGGTTCTTCTACTATTATTTGATTTTTATTAGCTTCAATCATCTTATTCGTTAACAATTCAATTAACTTAGAAACACTAAATTGTTTATCCAAAGGTATTTCTTGTTTTATAGTTCGATCATGATTTATATTAAATAACATTGTTAAATCAAGAAGAAATTCCGAAATATCTGAATTAGCAATCACCTTTCCCTCTTTATTAAAATAAGGTTTTAATTCTCGAACTAGCTGGCTTTCTTTTCTTAAAAAACCATGCTTACTATTTAGATCACTTTCTAATTCTTTTAAGTTTTTATCATATATTTCATTATTAGTGTATATAGCCATACCAATTATTTTAACAATAAGTTCTCTATCAAAAGGAAATTCTAAAATATAATTGATATAATTTAAATTAGCAAAGAATGCTTCAAAATCAATAACTTTTTTTAAAATATGAGATTTACCAAAAAACTCTCTATTTTGACGAATTGTTTTTAATTTTCTTTTACTATCAAAAAGTATTTTCTTTGTTTTTTCTCTACCTTGTAAAAATTTATCTACCTTTTCACGAGATTTAAATTCCAATAATAAATCTTTTGGTGGGACATTAATTGGGTTTATTTTTTCATTGTCATCCTTCATCATTTCTTCTATTTCTTTTATAACATCTTCATAATGTTTAATACCATCATTTAAAAAATTTCTAATTATCTTAAATGCTTCTTCTATAGTCATAGATTATCTCCCCTTCAAAATACTAGTATTCTATCACTATAAAAGCAAGAAAGCAATTAAAAATTACCTATTTAGGTAATTTTTAGAAATCAATTCTTTCTTTTAAGTAGTTTTCTAAATCAATTATCTCTATTTTTTCTTGTTGCATTGTATCTCTATCTCTTACTGTTACAGTGTTATTTTCTAAGGTTTCATCATCAATTGTAATAGTAAACGGAGTACCTATGGCATCACTTCTTCTGTATCTTTTACCAATGCTTCCTGAGGCATCGTATGAAACCATAAAATTTTTACACAGAGTAGCATATATTTCCATAGCTTTTTCTTCATGATTTTTCTTTATTAACGGGAAAATAGTTGCTTTAAATGGCGCTAAATAAGGGTGAATTTTTAAAAGTTCCCTTTCTGTACCATCTTCTAAAGTCTCTTTCATATAAGCATCAGTTAAGAAAGCAAGTACTACTCGGTCTAAACCTAGGGCTGGTTCAATAACATATGGCAAGTATTTTTCATTTGTTTCAGGGTCTAAATATCTTAAATCAACTTTTGAGTGTTCCATATGAACTCCTAAGTCATAGTCAGTACGATCTGCTATCCCCCAAAGTTCTCCCCATCCCATTGGATACATAAATTCAATATCAGTTGTAGCTTTACTATAGAAAGATAATTCTTCTTTTGTATGGTCACGAAATCTCAAATTTTCACTTTTAATACCAAGGCTTTTTAACCAATCAAGACAGAAATTCTTATAATAGCCAAACCACTCTAAATCAGTATTTGGTTTACAGAAAAATTCTAGTTCCATCTGTTCAAATTCTCTTAATCGGAAAGTAAAGTTACCAGGAGTTATTTCATTTCGAAAACTTTTTCCCGTTTGACCAATACCAAATGGTAATTTAGCACGCATTGTACGCTGAACATTTAAGAAATTCACAAACATTCCTTGCGCCGTTTCACCTCGTAAATATACTTTAGACTTAGTATCTTCTGTTACTCCAATATGAGTTTCGAATAACAAATTAAATTTTCTTATCGGAGTAAAATCACTTGCTCCACATTTAGGACATTTTATTTTATTATCTTTAATATACTTCTCTAGTTTTTCGTTATCCCATCCGTCTCCTGTTTCGTCTCCATTAGTAAATTCTTCTATTAATTTATCAGCACGATGACGACTTTTACATTTCTTACAATCAACTAATGGGTCATTAAAGTTAGTCACATGACCACTTGCTACCCAAACTTCAGGATTCATCAAAATTGCTGAATCTATACCATAATTATATGGATTTTCTTGAATAAATTTTTTCCACCAAGCACGACGAACATTTTCTTTTAACTCCTTACCTAAAGGACCATAATCCCAAGTATTGGATAAGCCTCCGTATATTTCACTTCCTTGAAAAATAAAACCATACTGCTTACAATAATTAACTAAATCTTCCATTTTCATATTAATTTCCTTCTTTCTTAAATGCTAATTTTCTTAATTCTTTTCTTTTCTTAATTATATTATATACTTTTAAATATAATATTTTCGGTATTGTAATTAAATGTGTTTCTGTTCCTATTAAAATGATATTTTTTATTTCTTTTTTAGTCATATTTTGGTATGTATTAAAGATTAATTCTTCTAAGATATGTCTTGCAAAGTCTAATTCGGCAACTGATACTTCATCATTACTTACATATAAAACATAATTCGTAGTATTATCATTTAACTTTTCATAATAAGAATCAGTCGTCGATAATGCTATGTTAATATTTTTAGTTTCTTTTTGTTCTTCATAAAAATTTCTTTTTCCTTCATTATATCTATCTATTAAATAACTGATATAATCTAAACCATATTCTTGATTTTCATCTTGAATAATAAAAGTTAAAGAATTATTTTTACTATCCTTAAAGACAATATTTTCTTTACCTTCTATATTTGAAACACTAAATGAATTAATAATATTATTTCCAAAATTTAAAACCATTTCTTCTATTCTGTTATCACTTACATATGTAGTAAATGTATTATTTTCTGTTTCTTCCGTAAAATCTACTTTTGCTAATGCCTTATCTAATTCTATTATAATTCTATTCATCAATTAAAACAGCCTTTATTCTTCTTACACCTGCACTTGATGCTTCTTCTTTTTTGATAACAAACTTACCTAATTCACTTGTGTTTTTAACGTGTGGTCCTCCACATAATTCTTTTGATACATCACCAATTGTGTAGACAGTTACAATATCAGGATATTTCTCGATAAACATACATTCTGCTCCTGTTTTTAAGGCCTCACTTTTAGACATTTCTTGGACAGTTACTGAAAGTCCCTCACTAATCCATTTATTAACTAAATCTTCTGTCTGTTTCTTTTCTTCATCACTTAATTTATGGTCACAGCTAAAATCAAAGCGCATTCGCTCACTAGTAATATTAGAACCTTTTTGATGAACATCACTACCAACAACAATCTTTAATGCCGCATTTAGTAAATGCGTTGCTGTATGATACTTCGTTTCTATTTCGGAGTTTCCAGCAAGACCACCTTTAAATTTTCCACTAGATGCTGTTCTTGATAACTCTTGATGAGCCTTAAACTTTTCTTTGAATCCTTCTTCATCAACAGTTAAACCTCTGTCACTTGCAACTTCTTTAGTAAGCTCTATTGGAAAGCCATAAGTATCAAACAAGTGGAATGCTACTTCTCCAGAAATATTCTCCCCATTTCTTGTCGCTTTTTCAAACTCTTTTAGCCCTTTTTCAAGTGTCTTATTAAATCTTTCTTTTTCTGTTCTTAATACTTCTAAAATAATACTTTCATTTTCTTCTAACTCATGATAATACTTTTTATATTTATCAATTATAAGTTTAGCAATTTGTTCCTCCCAATTAGAATTTATGTCAATTTCAAGACTTTTAGCATGTCTTATTGCTCTTCTAATCAATCTTCTTAAAATGTATCCTTGGTCAGTATTAGATGGTTTTATTAGGGAATTATCTCCAGCTATAAAGACAGCAGTACGTAAATGGTCGGCAATAATTCTCATGCTTTTTTCATTGCCTTCATAATTTTTCTCAGAAATAGAAGTAATTAGTTTGATAACATCTTTCCATACACTAGATAAATAATTATCATTAACGCCTTCCAAAATTGCTGAAGTTCTCTCAACTCCCATACCAGTATCAACATTTTTCTTAGGTAGTTCTGTAATTGTTCCATCACTACTTTTATTAAATTGCATAAAAACATTATTCCATATTTCTACCCAGCGTTCGTCTTTAGTGTCAAAAACCTCTGGCACTTCTTCGTTACTTCTAAAGTAGAATATTTCAGTATCAGGTCCACAAGGTCCAGACTCACCAGCTATCCAGAAATTATCTTCTTCCGTTTTAGCAATTCTTTCTTCCTTAATCCCTAAACTTACCCATTTATTATAACTTTCCTTGTCAAATGGAATTAAATCATTGCCTTTAAATACAGTAACTGCTAACTTTTCTTTTGGAATCTTTAAAACTTTAGTTAAAAATTCAAAACTCCAGGCAATACTTTCCTCTTTAAAGTAATCTCCTAAACTCCAATTCCCTAACATTTCAAAAAAAGTATGGTGAGTGGAGTCACCTACAGAATCTAAGTCATTAGTTCGAATACATTTTTGATAATCACATAATCTTGTTCCATAAGGATGCGTCCCACCCATTAAATACGGAATTAATGGTTGCATACCTGCTGTATTAAACAAAACACTAGGGTCATTTTCAGGTACTACGGGTGCACTAGGTATTTGTCTATGTCCTTTACTAACAAAAAAATCAATATATAAATCTTTTAAATTCATCTAAATCATCCCTTCCAATATTTTATAAACATTTTCTTTTAAAGTTTCATCAAAATTGTTCTTAATTGTATAATCAAATTTATCATAATTATCTAACTCTGTTTCAGTAATATGTTGTTTTTCTTTTTCCGTGAGATTATTTTTACTTTTATCTGCTACAATGTGAATTGTATATAGAGCACTTACTTTTTCTTTTAATATTTCTATTTCTTTAATAAGCCTGACATCTGAAATTATAACAATATCACAATAGTTCTCATAAAGTTTTATATCTTCGAGCATCCGATTAATAAAGATTTGTTCATTATTTTTTCTAGCTAACTCTCCAAAATCTTGTAAAAACTTTCGTGGTTTTGGATTATCTCCCATCCAACCCAAGATTTCCATAGCAAATAACTTAATATATTTACTAAAACCAGTTATAACAGCTTTTTTATTAATTTCTTTGTAATATTCTTTAATTATTTTAGCTACTTCATCTTTACCACAGCCACTTTTACCAGCTATTAAAAATACTTGCATAAATCCCTCCTAAAATAAAAGCCACACTACTTGCCAAGGAGCAAATAATGCGGTACCATCCTTTTTTTTACTTAATTACTATAACGGCATTACCCGTTTAATCTCACAAGAATAGCTATTTCACTTCTTCGTTTACTCTTTTCCACCACTTTAGAGCTCTCTATAAAACTTAAAAAATTACTTTGTTCTTGGTCATCAATTAATAATTTATATCTCGATTATATAATTATTTTATACTTTTGTAAAGTTCATATTAACTGATAATACTATTAAATTCAATTGTTTTATCAACTATTCTTTTAACGTCTCTCTCATTAAATGGTTTTGTTAACACATCAACTATTGGATAAGTAAATGCTTTATCTATCACTTCTTTTGTATCTTCCCCTGTAATTATTGAGACAGCAAATTTTTTAAATAAATCATTTTCTTTAAAATAATCTAAAACTTCAAATCCATTAACATTTGGCATATTAAGGTCTAGTAAAACACCAATAATATTTTCATTACTAGTATTTATTATATCAATTGCAACTTTACCATCACTCGCATTAATAACTTTAAACTCATTATCAAAGATTTTTTCGATAAAATTTCTAATAATGGAAGAATCATCTACTACTAGTATAGCTTTGTCTTTGATTATTTTTTTAGAAGGTGCTATTTCTACTTCTTCTCCTAAGTATTGTTTAACTAAATTATTTATTCTTTTACATTCTTCCATTAATTTAGCAAAATTATCTGTAACAAAATACAAATTATTTTCTTTGCTTTCTAATTCATGCTCATAAGCTAATTCAGCAAGGCGTGTAAAGCCTAGATACTTAGCATCACTTTTTAGGGAATGAACTAATATAGCATAGTTGGTCATATCTCCTACTTCTTTATATTTAGTTAACTCATTAATTTTAGATGAGACACCATCTAGATAATCCCTTATGATTTTATCATAAGTTTCTAAATCTCCTAATAACTCTAAACTAGCCTTAACATTGACACCATTTGCTTCTAAAAAATTAGTATTCTTCATATATTCACATCCTCTTCTATTATAATAATATCATATAATCTTTTATTTTGTTAAAAATTCTTCTAATACTCTTTGTAATTCTATTTTATCAATTGGTTTCGCTAAATAGTCGTTAAAGCCATCAGACAAATATTTTTCTTTCATACCTGATATTGCATTAGCAGTTAGAGCAATAACTGGAATATTAAATCCTTTTATTTCCTGTAGTTTCTTTAATGTTTCAACACCACTTAACTTTGGCATCATATCATCCATTAAAATTAAATCGTACTTTTCTTCGTTCTTAATTTTATCTAGACAACTAAAACCACTTTCACAAGTATCAATCTTTAATTTAAAACTTTCTAATAATTTTGTAGCTACTTTTAAATTAATTAAATTATCATCAACGACTAAAACTTTATATTTAGAAAAATCATTATGGGTAACATGCTTAATCTCTTCTTCTTTCTCTTCTTTATTGACAATTACTTGGTCAATAGCAACAGTAAACTTAGATCCTTTACCATAAACACTTTGAGCGACTATTTTTCCATTCATTAATTCTACTAATTTTTTAGTTATAGCAAGACCTAGACCTGTACCTTCAATTGTAATGTTTCTTTCTTTATCAAATCTTTCAAACTTCGAAAACAACTTATCAATATTTTCTTTTTTTATACCAATTCCCGAATCTTCAACCGAAATAATTAAACGACAGATATTATCCTTTTTTACCGAATTAACTGTAAAATCAATATACCCATCATTTGTGTATTTTATAGCATTTGTAAGTAAATTTAAAATAATTTGCTTTAATCTTGCATAGTCGCCATAGAGATACTTAGGTATTGATTCATCATAATTAACTCGAAAATCAAGGGGCTTTTCTCCAAGCCTTGCTTTAGTTAAAATGACTAATTCATCAAATACTTTCTTGAAACTATATTCTGTATTAACTATTTCTAACTTATTAGCCTCAATTTTCGAGATATCTAAAATACCATTTACTATTTCAAGTAATGATTCCGAAGCCATAACGATATCATTTATTTCTTCTTTTTGTTCTTCATCTTGTATTTTTTCTTTTAAATCTTCTGAAAACCCAACTATCGCATTAAGTGGTGTCCTTATTTCATGAGACATACTAGATAAAAATTCACTTTTAGCATTATTCGCTTTTTCAGCTTGTTCTTTAGCTAGTGTTACTTCATTAAGCATTTTAATATCAGGATTTTCGATTGTGAAATACATTAAATAACATAATAAACTTAATATTAAATCATAAATATTAAATTGAGGATGGAAAAAGACAAATATTCCTAACAAAAATATTAAAGTTATTATAAAATAAATAGCATAATATCTTTTATCATAGTTTTTAAAATGACAAATAGAGATAATTAAAGCAATTATGAGGTTAATAAAAGCTAGAGAAAACGTAAGTATTATAGATGACCCTTGACCACTAGTTATTCCTCCTATTTGATAAACATTAAATTTTAAAAGAAATATTAATATTCCAACAATTAAATATATAATAGTATTTATAATATTGTTTCTTTTAAAATTTTTCCGATATTTTTCATAACTAATATATAAAATATAAGATAAAATATTGATAGTAATTATAACGATAAATAAAGAACCCAATTTATTAATATTAGAAAAAACAAAAGCAAATGTATCACTAATATTTTTCTTCGCATAAATACTAGCTAAATAGTGAGAAATAAAATTTGTTGTGTTAACTAATAATGTGAAGATTAAAATATTTTTATAATAAAAATTTTCTTCTAATTCGACTTTCTTTTTCAAAAAAAAGACTAAGAAAATTAAAGAAGTAAAAATCAAGCACACAAAAGGTATTTCAAATTCTATCATTTATATCACCTATAATAATATTAAAATATTAGGTAATAATATGCAAGTAAAAAAGAAAAGCAAATTACTTCTCTGTGAATAATTAGTAAAAAGTTCTCTTTTTTTCATAACTAATAATTAGTAAAAAG
>CAOJBM010000034.1 GCA_948329525.1 uncultured Mycoplasmatota bacterium | reverse complement strand
TATTTAAAAATAAGAGTTTTTTTCTTATCTCTTATTTTGACTGTGAATAGTAACAATATAACAATTAATTATTATCATTTTCAATCAAAATATATTGACAAAAATTAAATTCACTATTCAAATTTTTTACAACATTTTTCAATTTCTTTTCATTATATGTAATATTAATAATTATATCTTTCTTATAAAAATTTAATAAATCTTTTAAAATATCTTCCATAATTTGTTCATCTTCACTTAATAAACATCTAATACATAATTTATTATTATAATTAAAATGATTATTTAAGACTTGACCATAACTCGAATCTTTATCAAAATTTTTATAGTCAACTATTCCAATAATTTTACCCTTTTTTCTATAAACTCTGTATTCAATTTCTTCATTATCAAACCATTTTTCATCATATTTTTGAAAATGTTTATTAGAGTTAAGATAAATTAAATTATCTTGTGCTAACTTATTAATAAATTTTAAATAGAAATTTTTTTCTTCTTGATTTAAACCATTAGAAACTTCGTAAGTATTTACTTTAAAATCATTAGACTTTTTAATTGTATATTGGTAATTTAAAATTTTCATACTATTTTTGGATAAAATGGTTTCAATCAACGGCGAATCATATTCCACAAAAATAACTCCAATATCTTTAGAAATTTTTAATTGTTCTATAATATATTCTATAAAATTTAAGTCATATTTTTCACTAATAAAAATTGTATCAAAAATGAATTCATCATCATAATGTATTATTTTTAATTTTGAATCATCTAATAAATTTTTAAATACAATTTCATTATTATTTACTATTTTGGTATATTTTTTCATATTCTTCTCCTAATACATACTTGTTTAGCATATTAAAACTCAAACTTTATTTTGTTTGAGTTTTTTATCAAATCTGGTGGAGAATAAGGGACTCGAACCCTTGACCCCCTGCGTGCAAGGCAGGTGCTCTAGCCAACTGAGCTAATTCCCCAGAAGAACAAGATAATAATATCATAAAAACACTAGTTAATCAAGTACTTTTAGCAATTATCTTGTCAATTTATTAGTTTTCTGTAAGAGTTTCTAAATTATTAGCTTCAAGAACTATTTCTTCATTATCAATAAACTTCTCTTCTAAGAATTCTGATGGTTCATCATCCATAAATTCTTTTTGTAGCTCAATTTCAATATCGCTATATTGTTTAGCACCTGTTCCAGCAGGAATAAGTTTACCAATAATAACGTTTTCTTTTAGTCCTCTTAAGTAATCAACTTTACCTTTTATTGAAGCATCTGTTAATACTCTTGTTGTTTCTTGGAATGATGCTGCTGATAAGAATGAATCAGTTTCTAGTGATGACTTAGTAATACCTAGCATAATAGGTCTTCCTGTTGCAGGAACGCCACCTTTTAAGATAACTGGTTTATTAGCTTCTGTAAATGTACGAAGTGATACAGATAAACCTTCAACTAAATCAGTATCTCCACCATCAACAATCTTCATCTTATTAATCATACGACGAACAATAACTTCAATATGTTTATCAGAAATATCAACACCTTGAGATTTATAAACTTTTTGAATTTCTTTTAAGATATATTGTTCAGCTGTAATTGGGTCAGTAACAGCAAGTAATTCTTTAGGACTTATTGAACCTTCAGTTAATTGTTCTCCAGCTATTACTTTATCACCAACAGCTACTCGTAATTTCATATTGTAATTTGTTACATGTTCTCTTGCTTCCACATCATTTTTTATAACAATTTTATGTTTTCCATTAGTTTCTTCAATGCTTTCCACAGTTCCAGCTATTTCAGCAATAGTTGCTTTAGCTTTAGGAATACGAGCTTCAAATAATTCTTCAACTCTTGGAAGACCTTGAGTGATATCGGCATCTCCACCATGGGCAACACCACCTGAGTGGAATGTACGCATCGTAAGTTGGGTACCAGGTTCACCAATAGATTGGGCAGCCATAATACCTACAGCTTCACCAGTTTCAACTAAGTTACCAGTAGCTAAGTTACGACCATAACATCTTTGACAAACTCCATTTTCAGCACGACATGTAAGCGCTGTTCTAATTTCCACTGATTTAATACCAGCTTTAATAATCTTGGCACATAAACTTTCATTAATAAATTCATTTTTATCACAAATAACTTCTTTAGTTTCTGGATTAATTACTTTTGTAGCCGTATATCTTCCTAAAATTCTTTCAGCAAGTGGTTCAATCATTGCGCCACTTTTTTCATCAAGAAAATCAGTTACAGCAACTCCACCTATAGCACCGCAATCACTCTCTCGAACAATTATATCTTGTGATACATCAACAAGTCTTCTTGTTAAGTATCCAGAATCGGCAGTTCTTAGAGCTGTATCTGCTGAACCCTTACGAGCACCATGTGTTGATAAAAAGAATTCAGATACGTTTAATCCTTCAATAAAGCTTGATTTAATAGGAATTTCTACTGGTTCACCACTAGGTTTTGCCATACATCCACGCATACCAGCAAGCTGGGTAAAGTTTCCAGCATTACCACGTGCACCAGAGTTCATCATCATAAAGATTGGGTTCTTATGGTCACCTTCAGCAATATTCTTAAGTTCATCTTGAATATCATCTTTAGCTTTATTCCATGTACTAATAACACTACTAAATCTTTCTTCTTCTGTTATTAAACCACGACTGAATTGCTTATTAATTTTATCAACTTTTTCTTGTGATTCATTAATAATTTTATCTTTATCTTTACTTGTAACGATATCAGCTGCCGAAACAGTAATACCTGCAACTGTAGAATATTTAAATCCTAAGTCCTTTAAGTTATCAAGCATGATAGATGTTTCAGTTGTTTTATATCTTTTAAATACCTGAGCAATAATTTGCGATAAAGTCTTCTTAACGAATGGTGCTACTAAAGGCATTTCACTAACTGCTTTCTTTAAATCTGTTCCAGGTTCTAAGAAGAATTTAGAAGGTGTAATACTTTCAATATTTTCTTTACTTCCCTCATTAATAAATGGGAATGAATCAGGTAAGATTTCATTAAAGATTATTTTACCAGCTGTTGTAACAAGATATTTATTTCTTTGTTCATCAGTAAATAATTTATACTTAAAGGAACTTACTGGAACAACTATTCTTGTATGTAGAGTAATTTCTCTTCTCTCATAAGCCATTAATGCTTCATTAGTATTTTTATATGCTTTACCTTCGTTTTCTTCACCCGCTTCTTCAATAGATAAGTAATAGTTTCCTAAAACCATATCTTGAGAAGGTGTAACGATTGGTTTACCATCTTTTGGATTTAAGATATTATTAGCACCAAGCATTAAAATACGCGCTTCTGCTTTAGCTTCTTCAGAAAGTGGTACGTGAACAGCCATTTGATCACCATCGAAGTCGGCATTAAATCCTGTACAAACAAGTGGGTGTAGTCTGATTGCTTTACCACCAACTAGTTTTGGTTCAAATGCTTGAATACCTAATCTATGTAGAGTTGGGGCACGGTTTAACATAATAGGATGTTCTGTGATACAATCTTCAACAATATCCCATACTTGTTCATCACGAGCTTCGATTAATTTTTTAGCACCTTTAATATTATGAGCTAGTCCTCTTTCAACTAGACCATGAATAACATGTGGTTTAAATAACTCTAAAGCCATTTCTTTTGGTATACCACATTGATACATTTTTAAGTTTGGTCCAACACAAATAACGGAACGACCTGAATAGTCAACACGTTTACCAAGTAGGTTTTGTCTAAATCTACCTTGTTTACCTTTTAACATACTCGATAAAGACTTTAAAGGACGATTTCCTGCTGCTGTGATACTTCTACCACGACGACCATTATCGAATAGTGAATCAACGGCTTCTTGAAGCATTCTCTTTTCATTTTGAACAATGATTGTTGGTGCTCCAAGTTCTAGTAATTTCTTTAGACGATTATTACGATTAATAATTCTACGATATAAATCATTTAAGTCACTTGTCGCAAATCTTCCACCATCTAGTTGAATCATTGGACGAAGCTCAGGTGGAATTACTGGAAGCGCGTCAAGTACCATCCATTCAGGACGATTGCCAGATTCTTGGAAAGATACAAGACAATCAAGTCTCTTAACAAGACGAATTCTTTTTTGACCTGTTGTATTTTCAAGTTCTTTTCTTACAGCTTCTACTTCTTTATCAATATCTACTTGACTTAATAACTCTTTAATTGCTTCAGCACCCATACCTACTTTAAATGTATCACCATATTTTTCATAATAAGCACGATACTCCTTATCGGATAAAGTTTGTTTTCTTTCTAGTGGTACATCTTTAGGGTCGATAACAACATAACTTACGAAATATAGTACTTCTTCTAAGTCTCTTGGAGACATATCTAGAACAAGCCCCATTTTAGAAGGTACACCTTTAAAATACCAAATGTGTGAACAAGGAGAAGCAAGTTCAATATGTCCCATTCGTTCACGACGAACTTTTGAGCTTGTTACTTCTACTCCACATCTATCACAAATAACATTTTTGTATCTTAATCTTTTATATTTTCCACAAGAACATTCATAATCCTTTTGTGGTCCAAAAATTTTCTCACAGAATAACCCATCTCTTTCAGGTTTCAAAGTACGATAGTTAATTGTTTCTGGTTTTTTAATTTCTCCATAAGACCAACTACGAATTTTCTCAGGACTAGCGATTCCTATTCTTATACCTTTAAAGCTATTAACTTCCATCATAGTAAATCACCTTCTTCTAAATCACTTTCGGGAAATTCTAAATCATCTAAGCTATCAGCTTCATCAATTTCCTCTTCTTCTTTTTCTTCCTGTACAGGAGTTTCAACTTCTCCTACTTCTTTAGTTAATTCTTCAATCGAAATGGTATTTTCATCTTCTTCATCTTTTTCCATATCAGATACTTCAACTAATTCATCTTCTTGATTTAGTATTTGAATATCTAACCCTAATGCTTGGAATTCTTTTAGTAATACTCTAAATGACTCTGGTACACCTGCTTGGTTAGGAACTTTACCTTTAACTAAAGATTCATAAACCTTAACACGACCGATAACGTCATCAGATTTAGTTGTCATCATTTCTTGAAGAACATGACTAGCACCATATGCATATAATGCCCAAACTTCCATTTCTCCAAATCTTTGACCACCAAATTGGGCTTTACCACCTAAAGGTTGTTGTGTTACTAATGAGTAAGGTCCTGTTGAACGAGCATGAAGTTTATCATCAACCATGTGGTGTAACTTAATCATATACATAACACCAACAGCTACTCTATTTTCAAATGGCTCACCAGTACGTCCATTGTATAGGATAGTTTTACCATCAGCATCCATTCCAGCTTCTTTCATCTCTTCTTGGATATCTTCTAGAGTTGCACCATCAAATACTGGTGTAGCATATTTACAGCCAATTTTCTTACCAGCCATACCTAAGTGTAACTCCAGTATTTGACCAATGTTCATACGAGAAGGAACACCTTGTGGATTTAAAACAACATCAACTGGTGTACCATCTGGTAAATATGGCATGTCTTCTTCTGGTAAGATAAGGGAAATAACACCTTTGTTACCATGTCGACCAGACATTTTGTCACCAACTTGGATTTTTCTTTTTTGTAAGATATAAACGCGAATTACTTTCGATACACCTGCTGGTAATTCATCAGAGTTTTCTTTTGTATAAACTTTGATATCATGAACAATACCACCAGCACCATGTTCTACTCTTAAAGATGTGTCTCTTACTTCACGAGTTTTTTCACCAAATATAGCATGTAATAATTTTTCTTCACTTGTTAATTCTTGAACACCTTTTGGTGTAACTTTACCAACTAGGATATCGCCATCTTTAACTTCAGCACCAATTCTTACAATACCATTAGCATCTAAGTTCTTTCTTGCTTCTTCTCCAACATTTGGAATATCTCTTGTAATTTCTTCTGGTCCTAGCTTTGTATCACGGCAATCGATATCATAGTGTTCAATATGAATTGATGTATAAACATCTTCTTTAACTAATCTTTCATTTAAAACAACAGCATCTTCATAATTGTAACCATCACAAGTCATAAATGCTACAACCATATTTTTGCCCAGTGCTAATTCCCCGCCTTCTGTAGATGGTCCATCAGCTATAATCATACCAGCATGAACTTTGTCACCTTTTTGAACTATTGGATGATGATTGTAGTTAGCTGATTCATTACTTCTTTCAAAATTATATAAGTAATAAGTATCTTTTCCTTTTGCTGTTTTAACAATAATTTTTTTCGCATCGACAAACTCAACAACGCCATCAGCTTTAGCGACAACTGTAGCACCTGAGTCCCTTGCGGCAATATATTCAATACCAGTACCAACGATTGGTGACTCACTAGTTAAAAGTGGAACTGCTTGTCTTTGCATGTTGGCACCCATCAAAGCACGTGTGGCATCATCGTGTTCCAAGAAAGGTATACAACTTGTTGTAATAGAGACAATTTGGTTAGGAGCAACATCAACATAACTAATTTTTTCTCTTGGTATCATTACAGTATCACCATTAATACGAGCAATAACTTCTTCATCAGCAATTTTATTATCTTTATCAAGTTTTAGTGTTGCTTGAGAAATATAGTAATCTGCTTCTTCATCAGCTGTTAAGTAAACTATTTCATCAGTTAATTTAGCATCAACAACCTTACGATATGGAGTCATTATAAAACCATATTCATTAACTTTAGCATAAGATGCAAGTGATGTGATAAGTCCGATATTTTGACCTTCTGGGGATTCAATTGGACAAATTCTTCCATAGTGAGAAGCATTAACGTCACGAACATCCATTCCAGCTCTTTCACGAGATAAACCACCAGGGCCTAAACTTGATAGACGACGTTTATCAGTTAATTCAGCAATTGGATTTATTTGGTCCATGAATTTTGATAATTGAGAACTACCAAAGAATTCTTTTAAAGCTGCTGTAACAGGACGGATATTAATCAACGTTTTTGGTGTAACTGTCTCAATATCTTGAGTAGTCATACGTTCTCTAATAACTCTTTCCATTCTTGACATACCAACTTTAAATTGTGTTTCAACTAACTCTCCTACTTGTCTTACTCTTCTATTTCCTAAGTGGTCGATTTCATCATCGCTACCAATGCCAAAATGTAAATTTAAATAATAAGATACAGAAGCATAAATATCAGATATCGTTAATCTTTTAATATCAATAGTTGGGTCATTACCAATAATTTTATGGATAATTGTTTCATCATCTTTGTCATATACTAAAACTTCTTGTACTTTATTATATTCATCTAATTCTTCATTAATAATTACTTCTTTGATATTATAGCCATTTTCAAATAATGGACGAATACTTTCTAAAATATCTTTTGTAATTACTGTTCCTTTTTCAACAACTACTTTTTTACCATCTTTAATATCTTCAGCTATTTTACAACCAAGCAAACGATTTAGAACATTTAATTTCTTATTAAATTTATAACGTCCTACTTTCGCTAAATCATAACGGAATCTATCAAAGAATCTCGTAATAAGTTGATTCTTAGCACTATCTAGTGTTGCAGGTTCTCCTGGACGAAGTTTTTCATAGATTTCAATTAAAGCTTCATCAGTATTCTTTGTACTATCTTTTTCAAGTGTATTTTGAATATATTTATTGTCACCAAAAGTAGCAATAATATCTTCATTGCTTGATAGGCCTAAAGCTCTTAAGAATGTAGTAACAGCAACTTTTCTCGTTCTGTCAATTCTTACAAAGACAACATCTCTAGCATCTAGTTCATATTCTAACCATGTACCACGATTTGGAATAACTTCCCCAGAAATAATATGTCTACCATTTTTATCTATTTCTTTTTTAAAGTAGATAGATGGACTACGAACTAATTGCGAAACAATTACTCTTTCAGCACCATTAATAATAAATGTTCCATTTTCAGTCATTAATGGTAAATCGCCTAAGAATATTTCTTGTTCTTTAACTTCGCCTGTTTCATGCAAAAAGACACGAGCTTGAACTTTTAAAGGAGCAGCGTAGTTTACCATACGTTCTTTAGCTTCTTTAACAGTGTATCGTGGTTCATCAAAATAATAATCACCGAATTCTAGTGATATATTACCAGTGAAACTTTCAACAGGAAATAGTTCTTCGAAAACTTCTTTAATCCCTTCTTCTAAAAATCTTTGATATGATTTTTTTTGAATTTCTAATAAGTCTGTAAGTTCTAAGGTGTTATTGATTTTTGAGAAAGTTCTTCTTTCTCGATGGTCACCAAATTTCTTTATTTTGTATGCCATTTAGTTTCACCCCTACCGTAATTTTTTTTTAAGTGTTGCTGCAAGAAAAAACAAGACATCACCAATTTATAATTTTAAAGTATTTATCTTTCCTTGTCAACGCTTTTTGGCTTTTATTATATAAAAACCTTTGCTTTTTTCTATTATTTCACACATATAGACATTTTCTATGTGTTTAATAGTACTTTTAACCCCTTGATTCTTTCGCATCACAAACCACAATTCTCCATCACTCGATAAGTAATCTTTGGCTTGCATTAATATATTTAAAACTATTTCTTTTCCCGCTCTAATCGGAGGATTAGAAATAATGAGCGAATATTTTTCTTTTATATTCTCATAACAATTACTTTCAATTACTTTATATTTAACTTTGTTATCTTTCGCATTTTGAGATGCTAAATGCAAAGCTCTTTTATTAACATCAGTTAAAGTCACATCAGTATTTAACATTTTGGCAAGAGTTATTCCCATAAAGCCGTATCCACACCCAACATCTAAAATATTATTATATTCTTGAGTTTTATTTTTAATGATACTTTCTACAAGAAGAGAACTCCCATAATCTATTTTATCTTTCGAAAACACTCCATTATCACTTAAAAATGACAAAGTAAAATCTCCATACTTATACTTTATTGTACGGAGGCAACTTTTTAAGTTTTCATTGTTTGTAAAGTAATGTTCCAAAAAATCACCATTTCTAATTGACTATTTTTAAAGTGTGTAGTGTTATCATTATAAGACTTTCGTACTAGAAAAGTCAATCAAAATTTTTTTATTTAATCTAAATCAACTTGATAATTATATCCTTTTTTCGTTAAAGCTAATTGAATTTCGTTTTCTATCTCTTTTTCTTCTGGTATTCCAAAGTAATATTCTTCATTAGAAGCATAGATTGCCGCTTGATGATTTACGTCATTATACCAATTATCAGCTGATATAGTTTTTGTTCCCCACACATAAATACTTGCAAATTCATATAAATTATTATAGCTAAAAGTATTTTCCATTCTTTCTAAATTAAAAGCATGATAGATAGTCCCTGCTTCTGGAGATGGATATGCTGCAAAACTAGGGTTATTATCATTAAAATCTACAGGCACTCCACTACCTTTTATTCCAGCAAAATTATTTTTATTACGAGCTTGTGGACTATGTCTATGACCAGATTCGTGATCAGAAATTGCTAGTGCTAATGCTGGCGATTTTCCTAAAGCAGAACTTGCTTTGCCTAAAAGTTGATTAAATGTAAGACCACTACGCATTACTATATTTCCTTTTTCATCATATTTAACATGAACAATTTCTTCTGAAGTTACATAGTCTTCTTTTTTTAAATTATATTTTTTCTCTGAAACTCTAGTATTATAAATATCTTTCCATACATCACAAGTAATAAACATTGCTGTATCTTCTGCATTAGTAGCTGTAAAACTTTTTCTTCCAATAGTAATAGTGAGTGGCTCACTAAAATCATTAGTTAACTCCCTAGTTAACTCAAAAACTTTTTCACTATCTAAGTTAAAATACATACTATATTCTGCAATAGCTAGTTCATATTCTCTATACTTTGCTTTTTGTGTATAATCGGCAAATAAATTTTCAGCAATTTTTGGCTCTAAATTAGTCATAGCAAGAGTTTCAACATCTTCATCAAAACTTTCAAAAAATGCTTCCATTCTTTTTGTATCTTGCTCCATTTGTTTTTTTTGTTCTTCTTCTTTACAATTTACGATAATTATAAGACTTGATAGAAAGGCAAACATTAATCTAGAAACTTGTTTTAAACTATGAAATGTTAATCTTTTTCTCGTTTTCTTATTCTTTCTCATAAAATAAAAACACCTCGTTTTTTCATAACAAGGTGTTATTCTATCAAATAATTATTTATCTGTCAAATTCCTTAGCAAAATTACCATTTTCAAAAATAATAACTTCTTTATCATCATATGTTGTTCCAATAATTTTTAAATCTTTTGTTCCAACCATAAAATCGACATGATTATCAGAGTGGTTTAACCCTTTTTTATATAAATCTTCTTTACTCATTTTGACACCATTTTTAATGCACTCAGGAAAAGAGTCCCCTAAAGCTAAATGGCAAGATGCATTCTCATCATATAAAGTTTCATAAAAAATGGTCTTTTCGTTAGATATTTCAGAATCGAAAGGAACTAAAGCTACTTCTCCTAGATAATCCGAGTTTTTACAAGAACTAACTAATGTTTTTAAAGTTTTTAGACCTTTTTTAGCTGCTACTTTTACAACTTTACCTTTTTTAAAAGTTAAACTAAATTCATCTATTAAAACATCTTGATAACACAAAGGCTTGGAACTATAAACTATCCCTTCAGCAGTGTCATACTTTGGCGAAGTAAAAACCTCTAAAGATGGAAAATTAACTAATACATCTTTACCGCTTGTTAGTTTTTCACTACCTGTCGCCCAAACATGGTTTTCAGGGAGTTCAATAGTAAAATCTGTTCCTAAATTGTTTTGATAATGCAAAGTTTTAAAATTATATTCATTAAGTTTTTTAGCTATTTTCTCATTTTTCTTAATTTTGTTTAAAACTTCTTTTTCGGGATTATCTTTATTAATACTACAAATTCTAAATATTGCTTGCCATAATTTCTTTAAAGGTTCTAAAGAGTCAGGATAAACTTCTTTAGCCCACTCTTTAGTTGGCACTGCCGCAATACACCAAGCTAATTTTGATTTAGCTCGTAAATCATTAAATTCTTTTTTAGATTTAAGAGCATACATCGCAATGTCATTTAATTTCTTCTCATCTATATCTTTCATAAGATTAGGGGTTTGAGATACAAGCATTAAAAAAGCGGCATTTTTCTTAGCATAAACATTCCATATTTCTTTATTCCATAAAGATGATTTTTTTAAATCTCCAATACTTAGATATTTTAAAGAATCGTGTTTAATTAAAGGGTCATTCGCTTCTAAGTAGATATCTTTAACACCTAACTCATAAGCTACTTCTGCCACTATTCTTACAAAGTCTCTTCTTTCAATATCATAAGTTATAAATAAAGGCTGACATTTTTCTATTTTTAAACAAGTTTTTAATAATACTTCCGCATATTTTCTTTGTAATTTTTCCATCGTTATCCCTCTATCCTATATTATTGTTATAATTTACTATATTTATTCTTAATATCTAAATAATTTTCTTTAAATTCATAAAATTTTCGAATATGTTTTTTAAGAAACTTTTCGTTTTTAATTAGTTCTTCTATCTCATCAAAAGTAGCTAGTTTTACATCGCTAACCTCTTCTTTTTGAAGTTTTAATTCCTCATTATTTATATCTAATTTCATATAATAGCAATCGACTATCTTATAATCATCAATTTCAGTATGATAAACATAGACTTTTTTATTATCTATATCAAGGCCTAATTCTTCTTTTACTTCCGTAAGAAGTCCTTGATAACTATCTTCGCCAGTCTTAGGATGTCCTGCTGTAATAGACCACTTTCCACCCTTTATCAAACTTCTTTTTTGAATTAAAAATCTACCATCAATATTCTCAATCATAATAAAGACGACTAACCAATATTCATCTTTTTTTGGTTTTACTCCTTTAATAGTCTTTCTTTCTAACATATTTCTATTAATATCATATAAATCTCTTACTTCCATAACTACCTCTAGAGTAATTATAGCACCTTATTTATTATTAACTCAACTATTATTAGCATCATTTGCACCCTCTAGTTCAAGCAAATATTTTTTTCTTTCTAATCCTCCCGCATATCCTACTAAATTTCCATTAGTTCCTATTACTCTGTGGCAAGGAATAATAATCGAAAGAGGATTATGTTTTATAGCACCTCCAATAGCTTGTGCTGACATCTTTTTCAAACCAAATTCATAGGCTATTTCAGTAGCTAAAGCTTTATAAGTTGTTGTTTTTCCATAAGGTATTTCTAACAATTTCTTTAAAACTGCTATCTTAAAATCACTTCCTGTTAAATTAAAAGGAATTTCGCTAACTAAAGGAATTCCTTTATTAAAATACCTATCCAACCACTCCTTAGTTTGGGATAATATTTTTGTATTTTCTTCTTTTACTTCTTCTTTGAAAAATGGTGGACAATACTTTTGATCTTCAAACCATAACCCAATTAATTGTTCATTTTTAGTTGCTAATAAAATTTTGCCAATAGGTGAATCATAATGTGTCATATAAATCATTCTATTTCTTCCCCTATTTCTTTAATTTGTATTTGCAAAATTGTTGCTAAAGTAACAGCTTGACTACTTGTTACTATAACTCCTTTTAATTCTTCAAAGCCAATTCTAATACCATTTAGATTACAAGTTCGTAAATCAATTCCATTTAAACTAACTTTAAAAAATTCACACTCTTTTAAACTACAATCGTTAAAGCATAAATTTTTAATCTTTTCTAAATTCATAAAACTAGAACTTTCTAAATTACAATCATTAAAAGTCACATTATTAATTCTGCAATCAGCAAAATTACTATATTTCATTTGACAATGAGAAAAAGTAGCTTTTTCAAAAGAAGCCTCAATGAAGTTAGTTCCAAGTAGTTTACAAGTATCATAAAAGTTTCCTTTGTTAATAAATTTAGGAAAAAAAGCATTGGAAAAATCACAGTTTAAAAACTGACAATTTTCAAAATAGACTTTTGACAAATCACAATAACTAAAATCAACATTTGTAAATGTACACTTTTTAAAATTAACCTCTTCTATATTTTTAGAAAACTCGATATTTTCAAATTCTTCTAAAGCATAATCTTGATTATCTTCTAAAGCACTCATTTTATTCCCCTATGATAAAAGATAAACGTTTCCAGGATTAACTGCAAATTCTTTTGTATAGATAATCCAATCAGTTATTTCACTTACTTTAAACCATACTTCATCTCCTACTTTAATATCGGGAATATTGTAAGGTTCTTGGGTTAGTTTAGCTCTAAATTTATTACCTTTAATCTCTAATAATTCAAACCATATATGTTCTAAGGAATCAGGATTTTCTAAATCCGCGGTTTTCATACCTACTTTAATAATAATTTTATTATCTTTATTTTTAAATTGTTCTAAAACATAAGAAAATCTTTCGATAGCTAAAGCTTTCATTCGATTAGTTTCTTCGTTACTAATGAAAAAGATTGGGTTATCAAGCCATAACTTATCATAAATGCTAACTTTACTTACACGTTTAGCCTTTTCATCTTCTTCACTTTGATACAAAAAGATAACACTAGAATGTGTATTATGACTTTCTTTTCTATCTTTTAACCCACCCAATTTTAATTTAGGATAATAATTTAGAGCCTCTGTCCAAGAAAGAGCAGTTACTACTACTGGACTATTATCACTTAACACACCAATATAAGCACTATCTTCTCTCGGATTAAAATTTTTCCCAATTTTATCAATTAAATAGCTTGCAAAAGTGGAAATTAAAGCATAATAACTATTATAATTTTCTTTCTTAGCTTCAAACACTTCAAGTTCTGTTAAACCACAACGAGATAAGCCATGAGTGTGAAGCCATACCTCATCGTTTTTACCTAAAACGGCTTGGACAACGAATAAATCATTAGCACTAGGAACAACACTTGTATTAATTGTCATTTCCACCCACTTGTAAGGTATTAATCTTTCCGCACTTTCATCTAATAAAGCTAACATATCAGGAATCATTGCTTCGGCAATTTTTAATTGTAAGTGATATGATTTTTTTACATCACTTTTAAAATCCATAAAGATAGTTAATGCTCGATGAGTATTTCTTAAACTCTCTAATTCTTCCTCTTTAAAATAATAATTATTAGTTAAATAACATTCTTGTAAAGTAAAACTATTAGGATAAAAGCCTATCTCGTATTCATCACTCTCATAACTTAATTTTATATATCCAGGTTCCTTATCAGATAGTTCTCTTTGTTCTAATATTTTTACTCCTTCAATATCCGCAACCCTATCAAATAATCCCACTAAAGGATTTCTAAGTTCATTTGATGGAATAATCATCATATAAGATTTTTCTTCCCAATATCCTAAAGGTTGTTCTTCTTTCATTTTCTTTCTATTAAAAAACATATTTATTCTCCATTTCTATTATTCATTATAGCACAATTTACCTTACTAAATCATTAACTTCTAGCACATCCGTCAACAGATAAAATGTTACCAGTAATATAACTTGCCTGATTACTTGCAAGAAATAAAAAAGACTCAGCAACATCTATAGGTTCTCCAATTCTTCCTAAAGGTATTGACTTAATAAGAGGTTCAATTGTTTCCCTAGGAAGATTTTTAACCATGTCTGTATTTATAATTCCAGGTGCAACTGCATTAACTCGAATATTAAATGGAGCTAGTTCTCTTGCTAAAGACTTAGTAAGCCCATTAACAGCAAATTTACTTGTGGGATATCCCACACCACTTGGTTGACCATAAATACTAACCATTGAAGAAGTATTAAGTATTACCCCACCACCTTGTTTTTTCATTAGAGGAACTACCGCTTTAATCATATTAAACATGCCATTAACATTAACTTCTATAATGTTTGCAAAATCTTTTGAACTTGTATCTTCTATCTTTTTATTTGCAGAAATTCCTGCATTATTTATTAAAATATCAATATGCTTATATTTCTCGTGAATTAAACTTATAATCTTATCAATTTCTTCATAATTAGTTAAATTAGGATAATAACCATCTACTTTTATATTTAATTCTTTTAAATTTTTAAGAGCATTTAGGACACTTTCTTTTTTCGAACCGAATAGAATTACTTGGGCTTTATTTTCGGCAAAAAGTTTTACTGTTTCATATCCTATCCCTCGTGTTCCACCAGTTATAATAGCGACTTTATTTTCTAACATTTTCATTCTCCTTTATAATTTCTTTAAATAAATCTTCCATCTTTTGCAGTTCTAGAAATTCTTCTTTATTAGCATTTCTTTTATACATCGAATTTTTGATAAAATTTAATCTTTTTTCAAAATCTAAACAAGTTTTAGAATTACTTTCATTCCTATAATATTCTAATAAACTCAAATAATTATCTCTTACAGGTATTATTTTATATTCTTCATTTTCATAAACAACATAATTTACATTTACATTAAGAGATAAACAAAGAGAAATAAATTCACTTAATATTTGATAGCATTTATTATGAGCTGCAATATTAGATAACTTAGCATTTGGTTTAGTCTTTATTTCTTTCTCGTATCTTTCTCTAGTAGATAATAAACTATTTAAATTGCCTGATATAACAACATCTATTACTACTTCATTATCCTTTTTAATTTCTTTAATTAATTCTATTAAACTTAAATCTGTTGGGGCTTTTTCTCTTAAAACATTATAACCATTTAATAGAGCATAGGAAAATAATTCATCTCCCCATAAATGTACATCGTAATTGGTAAGCTTTGCATAATAAGTTGGTTCTTTCTCTAGTATCTCTTTTGAATATTTATGAAAGTGACGATATTCGTCAGAATTTATGATTACATAATCTTTATTAAAAAAAGAATTTTCTATATATGTCGTTTTTCCACAACCAGGTTGCCCAATAACAAACATAATAGATGATTGTTTAGAAGAACTTTCTTTAGAAAAAATCATATTTTTTATTTTTTCTAAAACTATATTATGTTCTTCTTGCGACAATTTATAAAACTCTTCTAAATTATCATTGCAATTCTTTTCAGTCATAAATATTCTCCTTTAAATTATTATTTAACTAATTTTATAATAACACATTATTTTCTCTAATATATAAATTTCTTCTAAAATATTTACTCTTAGTATTTTTAATTAAAAAACTTGAAACTAAATCCAAGTTTATTCTAAATTAACGCATTCTTTTATTTACTTCTTCTTCGTCAACATCTTCAAAAAGACTTGCGACATATAAAGAATTTTGTTTAAGATAGTTATAGATAATATCATAAGCAAGTCTAAAGTCACTTTCTTTTATTTTTCCATTGTAAATTAAAGAATTAGGAAAAATCTTCGATGCTAGAAAAGCAATAGATAAAATACCATTCACTTTAAAAACTTGTCCTTGATCCCAAGGAAGGGCAAAATAAGGCCAACAAGCATCCCCAGCATTCAAAATATTTTGCTTAAAAAAGCAATCTTCCAGTGTATAAAGAGTAGCATCTTCCTCCTTTTTCATCTGACCATTTTCATCTTTTCTCTCTACATCAGAGTGACCTCTATAAACAGAATCAGCAAATATCAAGGAACAATCTTGACCAACAATAACATAAGTATTTTTTAACGATACTTTTTTTAAACTAAATTTTACTTTAGGTCTTTCTTCACTATATCTTTCTATAATTTCCTTATTAATAGAAGTAATCATATAATTTTGTTTTTCTTCTTGAGTTTTTAAAATCATTAATGCGTTTTTATTAGAATTATCGCAAGGATTATTCTTTCTTTGTCTTAACTCTTCTATCATTCTTGCTTTTTCTTCTTTATCCATTAGTTTTTTATAATGTTCATGATAAATTTTTAATAAATACTCGCCATCAGCATTTAGAGTATTTCCATCTTTACCACAAAACATATCTACATGAAGTTTAAGAGCTTCTTTTATTTCTTCATCTGTAGCATTTTCTTTTAAATGTAAAACATCAAAAGAGTTCATATTACTTGTAATATTCATAATTTCATCTCCCCTTAATAGTTTCTTATACTATCATCAAAATAGGCAAAAAACAAGAAAAGATATATCTATTTATTCACAGCTACTGCATTGTTATAAACTCTATCAATCACATCATCAGTATAATAAGTATCTAAAAATGTTGCTAAAGTTCCACTATTAGAAATATTATTTCTTCGCTCATCTCTTCTATAGCAAGCTAAAAATGATATTGATACATCACAAAGAAAGAAAAACATAAAGATAAATGTACAAACTTGAAGAGTTCTATTTTCTAAAACTTTTTTTAATTTTCTTAATAAAGGCATAATAACTAAATAAAAGAAAACACCCATAAGTCCCCAAAACGATGAATGCAGTAAACTAGTTCGGCCATTCAAATCAAACTTCATATGAGAATAATTCCAGGAGATAGTTCCAAATATTTTTTCTTGAAAGAAAGAACAAAAATATTCTGTAATACCACCTACTAAAAAGGCAAGAAAGAATACTTCGATAAAACATAATAATTTATTATCACTAAATTCAGTCTTACTATAAATAAAATAGAAAACTAATGCTCCCAAACCATAAATCGGTATTAAAGGCTCATATAATAAACCTTGTCTTAAGTGGTATGCGCCTTTGATAATAGTTAAAACATTTTCCCAGGCAAAACCAATAAAACTACCAATAATAAAAATAAAAAAAATAAAACTAAACTTCTTTAAACTACGCATTACTTCCCAATTAATTCCTTTCTAAAAATTAAGATAGCTTTATTATATACACATTTTAACAAAAAAGCTAGCAAAAGTGATTGACATTTTGGTGATTTTATTTAACATTTGTTATATTTTATGTTAAAAATGAAAAAAATGATGGGCAAAAAGACATCATTTAAAGATATTTACAAATAATTTTTAATCTTAAAGCATTTAAGGTAACAATTAAACTACTAAAAAGCATTGCAATGCAACCAAGCATCGGATTTATTCCAATTCCCCATTTTGTAAATAAACCTGTAGCTACAGGAATCATACAAATATTATAAAGAAAAGCCCAAAATAAATTTTGCTTAATATTTCGTAAAGTTTTTTTGCTTATACCAATTAGAGAAATAATTTTACTTAAATCATTATTTACTAAAATAACATTTGAAGAAGATGCAGCAATATCAGTTCCACTACTTAGTGTTACAGAAATATCAGCTAATGCAAGAGATGGTGCATCATTAATTCCATCTCCTATAAATAATACTTTTTTGCCTTCAGCTTTTAATCTTTTAATAAAAGAAGATTTTTCTTTAGGAGAAACATTAGCTAAAACTTCTTTAATACCTAATTCTTTTGCTACAATAGTTGCTGCATTAACATTATCACCTGTTAATATCGTTGTAGTTATTCCCATTTTACTTAGATGTTTTACTACTTCCTTAGCATTTTGTCTTATTGGAGCTTTAATCCCGATTAAAGCAAGAATCTTCTTGTTTTCAATTAAATAGACAATACTATTACCTTCTTTAGTTAATTTTTCTTCATCATTTAAATGAATATTTTTAATTTTCAATTTTTCTAGTAGGTATGAATTACCAGCATAGTATGTCTTATTATTTAAATCTCCTTTAATTCCATAGTTAGCAATATTTTTTGTTTTGATATTTTTATTATAAGAAATATTTTCTTTTTGAAGATAAGCTATAATACTTTTAGCAATTGGATGAAGAGAAGATTCTTCTAAAGTTCCTAGAATCGATAATATAATCTCATCTTCTAGTTTACTATAATTATATATTTTGGAAATTGCTAAAATATTTTCTGTCAAAGTTCCTGTTTTATCAAAGACAACTTGGTCAACCTTGGAAGCATTTTCTAAAGTTTCACTAGTTTTAATTAAAATACCCTTTTTAGCACAAAGCCCTAAAGCAACAACTAGAGCAAGTGGTGTAGCAAGACCTAAGGCACAGGGACAAGCGATGACTAAAACAGTTACAAATCTAGTTAGGGAAGTACTAAAAGAAGAATTTATTATTAAAGAAAGAACTAATGTTAGAAAAGATACTATAAAAACAAAAGGTACAAAATAAGAACATATTTTATCAACAATAGCTTCCGTTTTAGTTTTAGTATTTGTAGCTTCTATGACAAGGTTAGTAATTTCTGATATTAATGATTCCTTCCCTATTTTTAAAGCTTTATAAGTAACTACACCATCATAGTTATAAGATCCTGCTATTACTTTATCATTTACACTTTTAGATACTGGATGAGACTCCCCTGTTATAAAGGATTCATCAAAATGGCTTTTTCCTGAAATAATAACACCATCAACAGCAATTTTTTCTTTTGGATAAGTGATTAACACATCATCTTTTTTTACTTCATCAATAGTTACTTCAAAAATATTATCTCCTTTTTTAATTCGAGCATTTTTAGGTGTTATAGTAACTAAACCTTTAATTGCATCTTTCGTTTTATTTTGACTATTTTGAGAAATAAAACGACCTAATTTGATAAAATAAATAACAAAAATTGTTGACTCAAAATAAAGTCTATGGACGTATTCAAAATAACCTAAAATAAGCATGATGACTCCAAATAAACTATATAAAAAACTACTAAGAATTCCTACTGTTACTAAGGTATCCATATTAGACATTTTATGTATTAGATTCTTTAAACCATTTAAAATTATATCTTTTCCATAGAACAAATAAGGTATTGTAAGAATTAATAACGTAAAAGAATAAATAAGTGGTTCTTGCTTCATATTTAGATATGACAGTATAGGTAAATTAAGCATTGAAGCATTACCAATGTATAAAACTATCAAAGCAAGTAAACCAAAAACTACAAAAGGAACAATACTTTCTTTTTTCTCTTCTCTATCTTTATGGATACCTAAAGATTTAAAACCTGCTTTTAATATATATTTATTTAAATCATCAAGTGTTAATTCATCATTATATATGATAGTTGCTGTTGCCATTACTAAGTTGACAGTAGCACTTTTTATTTTATCTTGCTTATTTAAATATTTTTCCAGAAAAAAAGAGGAAAATAATTTAAAACACAAAAATAGATAGAAAAACTGT
>CAOJBM010000033.1 GCA_948329525.1 uncultured Mycoplasmatota bacterium | reverse complement strand
ATGCTAGGCCTTATTCGACCTAGCTTTGTTCAATTTTGCTGCAAAAGTAAAGTTTTTAGATAACTAACAACTTTTTTAGCATTATACATATAATGAACTAGAGGTAATTAATATGTATGGAGCTCCATTATCAAATACTTTATCTTTTTCAAAAGTTTTAAGCGGTTTATCTAAAACTTTAACGGTAGCTAATCAAGTTCTACCCCTTTATAAGCAAGCTAAGCCACTTATCAATAATTTAAGTAGTGTTAGAACAATTTTATCTAGTTTAACAAAAAATGATAATAATACTGCAAAAAGTTCTAATAGTTCAAATAAAAAAACTAATAATCAAATTAGTTCTAGTAATGAAGAAAATATAAAAGTTTTAAATCCACCAACATTCTTTAGATAAAAATCATTATTTTTTTAGCTCTTTCTTCATCAATTTTTTTAATTCTTTAATACTTTTTTTTAAAGCATGTCTTTCCTTAAATCTTTTCAAAGGAAGTTTAGAAATAATATTTTCATAAGAAGTAATAACATAGTTATAATAAGCAAAATGTTCTTTTTTTATTATTCCATATTTAATTTCTTCTTTTGTATTTTTCTCATTACTTTTTATATAAAGCATAGTTATATAATACTTTTTATTTTCATAGACAATATTTTCGTCAGTTAGATAAAAACCTAATTTATTTAATTCTTCTCTTAGTTTTACTCGATTATTATTAGATTGTAAAATTATCTTTTTAACACTTTTTATTTTTTCTTCATTGTCTAAAATATGTAAAATTGTATTAGTACCCATTCCACTAATAACTACTGTATCATAATCCTTCGTACTAATGTTTTTAAGTCCATCAGTTAAGATTGTTCTAATAGGTAAATTCTTTTCTCTTATATTTTTCTTGGCTCGATCTAAAGCGGATTCATTTATATCTGTTGCAATAACACTTTGACACAATTTATTTTCAAAAACTTCAATACTTAAATATCCATGGTCACATCCAACATCTACTACTTTATCATTTTTTTTAAGAAATGATTTAATACTTTCTAATCTTCTACTTAACATTAGTCACTTAAGAAGTCTTTTAACTTTTTAGCACGTGATGGATGACGTAATTTTCTTAAAGCTTTAGCTTCTATTTGACGAATTCTCTCTCTTGTAACATTAAATTTTTTTCCTACTTCTTCTAAAGTATGGCTAGTTCCATCTATAAGGCCAAAGCGAAGTTCTAATACTTCTTGCTCTCTTTCTTGTAACGTTAATAAAACGCTTTTTATTTCTTCTTTTAAAATTTCATTAGTAGCATATTCTTCAGGTGACATACTTCGTTCATCTTTAATGAAATCTCCCAAATGTGAATCGTCTTCTTCACCAATAGGTGTTTCTAAAGATACAGGATCTTGACTTATTTTTGTGACTTCTCTTACCTTTTCCACGCTAATACCCATTTTCTTAGATAGTTCTTCCTCTGTTGGTTCACGATTTAATTCTAGTGTCATTTGTCTTTGAATACGAGCCATTTTATTAATTGTTTCGACCATATGAACAGGAACACGAATTGTTCTAGCTTGGTCTGCTAACGCTCTTGTAATAGCTTGTCTTATCCACCAAGTTGCATAAGTTGAAAATTTATAACCTTTATCATAGTCAAATTTTTCAACAGCTTTCATAAGTCCAATGTTACCTTCTTGAATTAAATCTAGAAATAATAACCCTCTTCCAACATATCTTTTAGCAATGGATACAACTAGTCTTAGATTTGACTCAGCTAAAATGTTCTTGGCCAATTCATCACCTTTAGCAACTCTTACGGATAAATTAAGTTCTTCTTCAGGACTCAAAAGACTTATACGCCCGATTTCTTTTAAATACATTCTTACAGGATCATTAATATTCACATCTTTTGTTATTTCTTCGTCATTTAATAAAATAGGTTCTTCAATCGTTACTATTTTTCCACCACTTGAAGATGTTGCTTCTTCCTCTGTTACAACTTCGATACCATTATCAACAAAAAATGTATATAATTCATCTAAAGTATCTGCTTCAACATCTAATCCTTTTAAAGATTCGGCTAATTGTTCAAAAGTGATATACCCTTGTTCTTGCCCTTTTTTTAATAATTCTTTTTTTCTTTCTTCTAATGTTTTTATTTCAACCATTATTCTACACTTCCTTTTTTTAGTTCTTGTATTTTCTCTGCTATTTTTATTTTTTTAGCATCGTCTAATTCTATTTTCATTTTTTCTTTTAATTCATTTATTTTATCTTTAATCATTAATTTATTAATAGTTTTAAAATAGTCTTCTAAAATATTTTCATTTAATTCTGCGATTACACTACTATTAACAATTTTCATAACTTCATCTTTTAGTTCATTATCATTTATATAGGTTATAAAGTCAGCTAATGTTATGCTTTTATATTTATCACAATAATAAACTATTTCATTAGCTATACTCCTATGTATTTCATCATTAAAGCACCCCAATTTTTTCAAGTACATTTCTACATATTTTTTATCATTCATCATAAAGTATAAAATTTCATCTGCTGTCTTATTATAAGGCTTTTTTTCTTTTTTGAAAACAATTTTTTTTTGAGGTTTTACCTTCTGTTCTTCTTTTTTAAAAGTAGTTAATTTTTTGTTCAGTAAGTCGAGAGATAAGTCATATTCTTGAGCCAATTTCTTGATAGTTAAAGCTTTTAAAATTTCATCATCGGACTCACTAATTTTTTTTAGTACTTCATTAATATATTCTGCTAAATCATTAGAATTATTCAAATTTTTGTTTTTCTTTAAGTAAGCTATATTAAAGTCAAAATAAGAAGGCGGATTTTTTAAGTTTTCTAAAAAAGCATCAATACCATTTTTTAAAATATATTCATCAGGATCTTTTTCGCCACTTATCCGAACAACAAACACTTCTATTCCTTGCTCTTCAAGCATTTTTCCGTTATTAATCGTGGCCATTTCACCAGCATTATCGTTATCTAAAGCAAGAATCACTTTTACTCTTAACTTTTTTATTAAATCAACTTGTTCTTTAGTTAAAGCCGTTCCTTGTAGAGCAATAACGTTTTTTACTCCATTTACAGAAAGCCTTATCGCATCCATAAACCCTTCTACTATTATGACCGATTTTTCTTTTTTGATGTGTTCTTTTGCATTATGATAGTTATATAAGGTTTCACCTTTTTTGAAAATTATTGTTTCTTTACTATTCATATATTTTGAAACATCTTTTTCTCCTCGATAAACCCTCGCACTAAATCCCACTACTTCGCCATTTTTATCCCACAAAGGAAAAATAATTCTTTTGGTAAATATGTCGTAAACACTACTTTTACTTACATTTATTAATCCTAAATCTGTAAGTTTTTTTAAATCATAATTTTTATTTATTAAGAATGTATATAAAGAATCAGGTTTATCAAGCGAAAGTCCAATACAAAATTCATTTATCGCTTCACTATCAATATGTCTTTCCGCCAAATATTGTCTTGCTTTTGCTCCTAATTCTGTTTTTAAATTATTTTGATAAAATTTTAAAGCTAAAGACATTATCTCATAATCTATTTTATGAGGATTATTTTTTCGAACTTCTTTATCATTAGTACTAAATTTCATTCCTATTTTATTAGCAACTATTGAAACAGCTTCATAAAATGGTACTTGTTCGTAATTTTCAACAAAAGTAAAAACATTGCCAGCTGCTCCACAAGAGAAGCATTTATATATTTGTTTATCTTCCGAAACACTCATACTTGGAGAATGATCTTCATGAAAAGGACAAACACCTAAAAAGTTTTTGCCTCTTTTTGTAAGCGGTATATAATCGCTAATAATATCGATGATATTAGCATTAGTTCTGATTGTTTTTATATCTTCATTTGATATATTAGCCATAAAATCACCCTCTAAATATATATATTATAGGTTAACCCTCAATTTCCTCTTTTTTTGCAAAAAAAAATACAAAAAATTGACTTTTTTTGCATTTTTTAACTTTTTAAGGACATTTTTTTGTAAACTGTTCTTTTTGTATCTTTTTTAAGAATTTAAAAAAGTCTACTATTTTTCTAAATAATAGACTAATTGTTCATCTTTTTTAGTATAACTACAAGTAATTAAAATTAATTGATTATTTTTATTTGCAAAAGATAATTGATCACTTTTTAATTTTGTCTTAATATCAACTACTCTATAAATATTTTTTGAATTCTGATGATAAAAAATAACTTCATCTCCTTTAATTAATTTATATAAATTCTTAAAATAAGCATTATTAGCGTTTCCTGAGTGACTTGCCAAAACAATTGTTTCTGAATCATATAAAATAGCTATATCTTTATCAACATCATTAATATTCATGCATTTATTCAAATTAATTTTTGAAATAATTAAAATATTTTGGCATTTTACTTCATCATAACTATCACTTAAGTTATAAGTTGCATCAATAACTATTTGATCTTCTTTCTTTTGAACATAAATTGCAATTAAGATAAACCCAATAATTAAAAGAATTAAACTACCATTTACTAAATTTTTTAACATATCTCAATCCTATAAAAATGAATAAATAATTGATCGATTTAAAAGACCAAGTATCTGGAACAGTAATGTTTACCATTTCATTGCCGTAGCCTTCTTCTTTGTGTTTCAAAATAATTTCTAATTCCATATTATCATTTACATCTATTAGTTTAGTTTCGTTTTCTAAAATATAGGAATCTGGAATATTTAAAACTTTCATTAAATAATTTCCATCTTTTAAAACAATAGAAGTCTTACCATTAATTTGATAAAGTTTATCCATAATAGAAATAGCAACATCTTCTTTAATTAATCTCCCTTCTTCATCAAGAAAACTAATTTCTATTTCTCTTAATTTATCATTACTTTCTAGCTCATCTTTAATATTATTAAGATTTTTTTTGTGATTTTTTAGAACAATGATTTTATCTTGGTTACTATCTAAATCAATTTTATAAACATGATCATTTTTTAAATATGTTTCTGTATTACTTATTTCTTTAATATAATACTTCCCATAAGGTAAACAATCAGTATAGAAAAGACCTTCTACATTAGTATTTATTTGATAAACTAACTCTTTTTTTTGATTATAAATTCCATAAGTTACATTTAACGTTTTATCACTAGATGCAGTTTCATCATCTTTAATATCTAGCCCAATTCTCGAAGTGTTAACTTTAACTTCAAACTCTGAATACAAAGTAAAATTACCTGGTGTAATAGCAAAATTTATGGGTGTTATAGGAGTTCCTTGTATTTCTTTAAAAAGAAATTCCATATTATAATCTTTTTCTTTATATTCTTTCTTTAATCGAAAAGTAACACTTCCTGGTTTTAATGCTTTTAAAATTATCTTGTTATCAATTACTTCATTTGAAACAATATCATTTAGATTTTCTTCTAATAAGTAAGATAATAAAACATTATTCTCATCAGTTATTGTAACTTCTTCGTTTAAATTAAGTTCAATTTTTTTGTTATCAAAACTTGGTTTTTTAAAATAGTTATCAATTTCTTGTTGAAGTAAATTTTCTTGTTCTTCTACTTCTTCTAAAGAATATTCATTATTAAATAAATAAGTAAAACTAGTTGGTTTTAATGTTTTAACTATTAATCCTTGAGTAAGAAAAGAATATAAATCATTTTTTGTTTCTTGATATTTCATATCACCAAAATATACTATTTTCTGAATATTTAAGAATATGTCTTTTGAAACACTAGTATTAGGAATTTCTTCATAAATATCATATACTTCAAATTCCTTATTATAAGGCAAATGAAAATTATATATTGGATGATTATTACTTTTTAATTTTTGCTTGGAAAAATAAAGATTATGAGTTGTGAACCCAAATGAATATTTTTGTCGAAAATTAAAATAAGATTGTCTCTTAATTTCATCTGTTTTTGAAGCATTGCTATTTAAAACACCAAAAAAAGCACAAATAAATAAGAACATTGTTAACTTGAAAATCTTTCTCATTTTTTCCTCCCTTCACCCTTATTACTACACCATAGAAGTTTAATTTCCTCTTTTTTTTGTGAATTTTCTTAAAAATTTTCTTTATTTCTTGCAATAATCAAATTATTGCAAACAAAAAAGCTTTTTTGCAAAGCCTTATTTATTTTAAAACATAAGCTGTACTCGTTAAAACAGGCCGTAGATTTCTACAAATTTCATATATCCTGTTTTACTATTAAAATTTACTTTCATCTAATGAATCGTTAACATTTTTTTGATTGCTGATAAAATTATATAAAAAAACAAATTTTAGCTACCACATATAAGTTAAATTACCATCAATCTCGTAAACCTTATCCATTAAAACAACATGAGAAAAAGTTTTAGATATTTTATTTTTATTATAAACATTTGCAACAACTCCTCTAAATCTTGGTAGCGACTCCGCAACATAAATATTATTTTCATCTATTCCAATAATTATTGCTATATGACCTTGCATACTTAATAAATCACCTGGTTTAATTATATTAGAAGCAATAATTTCTTTTGTTAACTTTACAAATTCTCCTGTATCAGGAAGTTCATAATTATAGTTTGTAGGTCCTGCTCCTAAATCTCCTATATCAAATCCACCATTTAGTATTGCCCATGAAACAAAGCCACTACAATCAAGACCATTAGGCATTTTTGTTAATGGAACATAGACAGGAGGATTTGGTTCATAATTAGTAAGTCCACATCCCCAAATTGAAGGACCAGCAACTTTCTTACCTATCGAAGAAAATTTGTTTTTATGTAAATATAAGCCAACATGATAATATCTTCCTTCACCATCAGCATGATGTGAACTACTCTCATGTAAACGACCATTTTCATAAAAATATGGTATACGATAAGGAAACTCCAAAGTTAAAAACCTAGCTGCTGCTACTACTCCAGCCCTAGTACTAAGCCCTGCTTTTTCAATTCGGGAAGCTAATATCTCATCCTGCATATTAGCTTGTTCTTCACTATATATCTTACAACTTAATTGCTTCTTTCGTGCATTAATAACAGGTTTTTCTATTAAATCACTGACAATTATTTTACTTTTTTTAATCACCTCATTATTATATTTAATTTCTAAAATTGTTTCTCCCCTTTTTAAAGTTATAAATTCATTATCTAATACATCAATAATTGTTTTATCATAATTATAAGTTACTTGTTTACTGCCAATATAAGTAATAGTATCTTTTAAAGTAAGAAAACTCCCTAAAGCTAAATAATATTTATCATCGATATGAACATCTAAAACATAATTATCAATTTTTAAAGAGTCTGATATAATTCCCTTTTCATCTTTAAAATAAATAGTACTATCTCCTTTTTTAGAAACTGAAACAATGCAAGTATTATCTTGCATTTCAATAAAGAAATTATTATCTAAAGAGCAATATTTTTCATATTTTGAAGGTATTATTTCTACTTCAAAAATATTTTCGCCTTTAGATACTAAGCTAATACTAGATATTTCTACTTCATTTTTTAAAATAATAGATTTTTTTTGAAAAGGAATAATATAAATTATAAAATTAGATAAAGCAAAAAATAAACTAATAAATAAAATAATAATAACCAATTTAAAATCATTTTTCATATAAATACATCAAACTCTCTTTTTTTAATTATACTTTAACTTCCAATACTTTAAAAGTAATACTTTAATAAATAATCTTTTTCATTAATATATTTATTATTTTCTTTAAGATAATAGAACTTATCGATTTTAAACTGATTAATATTAGAACAATTATTTATTATAGCATTATAAAAATGTGGAGCGAGTATTCTCTCTAAATAAAATTTATTGATAATATATTTAAAATTTCTAATTTCCTTTATATATTCTAATATTAAAAAAGAAATAAGAATAAGATCGTTTAATTTAAATATCATAATATAAATCACAAAAAAAATTAAAAAAATTAAATTTAAAATTAGCATTAAATAATAACTTAATTTAAAAGAAAAATATTTAGTTAGAAAAGCAAAATAAATTTTACTACCATCTAAAGGTATTATTGGTAACAAATTAAAAATAACAAGAGTTTGATTATACGTTTTAAATAAAGAGAAAGTATAATCATTAATAAAGTTATATTTTAATAAAAAAAGAAAGATAAAAAAGAGAAAGATTTGAAATATTATACCACCGAAACTGCATATTATTGTCTTATAAATTCTTTCATGGATTTTTTTATCAACAATAGTTATACCTCCAAAAGGATAAATAACCATTTTAATTACATTAATTCCAAATATTTTAAAAAAGAAGAAGTGTCCAAATTCATGAATAATTACAATTAAATAAATAAGTAAAATACTTTTAATATATCCAGCAAGAAAAGCAAATAAAATAAATAAATACGTTGAAATATCTATTTTAATTAATATACTCTTCATATCCTAAGTAAGTACCATTTTTATTGAATACTAAGTTAATATGACTATCAGTAGAAGATCCTAAAACTTTGCCTTTTTCAACATAATCATATAATTTATATCCTTCTAAATTAACATTCGAGTACCAAATATCAACACCATCTATTCCTTGAATGATAATTGTATTGCCATAGTTTTCTTTTTCTCCAACAAAAACAATTAAACCACTTTGTAAAATAGGAATAAGTTCATTTTGTTCTACTTCTAAACTATAGCCATCTTGATATTTCTCTATATTTTTATAAGTCATCGTCTCGTTAAAGACCATCTTATCATCTTTTATATCTTCACTAGGAGGAAGTATTTCCCCAAAATATTTATTATATAGATTAGTAAAATAATTAAAATTAAAATTTTCTTCAAAAAAATATTTTTTAAATAATTCTTTATTAGTGCTATTAAAGTTAATATAAATCATAGAAACTAAAAAAAAGATTACACTTATTAATACTTTAGAAAAAATTTTACTAACAGAATTACTACTTTTTTTACTTTTGGCATTTTTAAATTTACTAGTATAAATATTATTCATTTAATCACCTATTTAAGTTTATGCTACGGATTAAAAACATATAACTTAAAAGGTAGAAACAAATATTAATTGGCAGGGATAAAATAATAGTATTTAGTAATGGTTTATTAAATAGTAGAGAAAAAATAAAAACAAAGAAGAAATAATTTAAAAGATTGAGAAAAAGATTATTTTTAAATCTTTTGATATTAAGCTTTATTTTTCTATTTATTATGTACATTATTACTACATAAATAGGAAGAATTAAATTAGTAGTTAAAAATAATAAGAAAATTATAGCTATAAGCAATTCTTTTATTGAAATACTTTTTAAATTAGTTAAGAAAAAATAGGAATGAAAACTAGTAAAATTATAAATCATCGCATCTAATAAAATATTATAAATCATTTTAATCTCCTGTAATAACGAAAACAAAGTTTAAATTTTCTAAAGGAATTATATCAACATCAATAATTTTTTCTAACTGATATTTATCTAAAGATACTTTTCTTACATCTCCTACTTTTATACCTTCTACTACTTTTGTTAAACCTGATGTATAAATTGGAGTACCTTCATCGATATCGGAATAATTAACAATATTTGTTATATGACCATTTTTTAATATTCCATAACTATTATTTACTTTCACTGATATAGATAAATCTCCATTAGTAATTAAATCAACATAGCTAGTATGAGAAAACGTCTTATTTATTACTCCTACTAATCCTTTACTATTAATAACAGCCATTCCTTTTTCTATACCTTCACTACTTCCTTTATTAATAATGATTTCATCAAAGAAGTTATAAATATTTCTTTCAATTACTTTACACCCTAAGACATCTCGATTATAGTTAATATTTTGTTCATCTAGTAGTGCTTCATACTTGCTTTCTAAATCTTTATTGATATATTCAATTATATTAGATTGATTTTCTACTGAGCTTGTCAAATAATAATTAACTATCGCATAAACACCGATAACTATAAAAGAAAACATAAAGAGTAAAATTTTATTCTTATTCATTTTATCATTCCTCGATCACTATAACTATAATATTTATTATGACCAATTATTAAGTGATCTATAACTAAAATTCCAACTATTTTTCCTATACTAACTAATTTAGAGGTAAAAATATCATCTTCCATACTTGGATCTACTTCTCCTGTTGGATGATTATGCATAATGATAAGACTTTTGGCATTATTTTCAAATGCCTCTCTAAAAATATCTCTTGGATGAACAAGACTTTTATCTAAAGTACCAATAAAAATTATTTTAGAATTTATAACCTTTTTTTTAGTATCTAAAAAGATAGCAATTAATTTTTCTTGCTTACTATTTTCTAATTCATCTTTAAAGTAAGAATAAGCATCACTACTATTTTTAATCACTTTTTTACTAAAATTATCACTCATATTTAAACTTCTTTTACCTAGTTCTAATGCTGCTAAAAGAGTTAGAGCTTTCACTTCTCCTACACCTTTTATTTTTTTTAATTTATTGATTGTTCCACTATTAATATTATTTAAACCGATTGTAAGGAGAATTTCTCTTGCTACTGATAAAACATTTTTATCTTTAGTTCCACTTCTTAAAATAATTGCTAGTAATTCTTCATCGGTCAAAAAACTTGATCCAAATTTTCTTAATTTTTCTCTAGGACGAGTTTCTAAAGGTAACTTTTTAATTATATACTCCATTTTCTACTTCACGATACTCCTTTAACATATTTTTATTTACTTCATCATAAGAAGATGTTTTTAAGAGCACTTCTTGATAATTTGTAAATGTGGACATAAACTCATCTGGTATAGTAATATTTTTTAAATAGTAATTAATTTTTTTTGAGTCATAATATTCTTTTAATTTATTTACTGTTTCTTGATTATTAGATATTGCAATAAATATGCGGTAAAATTCGCCATCAGCGATAATTGTCCCACTAGGATATTTTGTCACCTCATTTTCAGCATTTTCTAGCTTCCTAAAAACTCCAACTTGGAAGGCAATTGCTTCATTATCTAAAGATAAGGCTTCAGCTATATTATTTTTCGTATTCTTAAAATATAAAATCCCAAAGATTGAACCAACTAGTAAGGCAGAAACTACTGTTATAATTACTTTTTTCATATTATCACCATCTAGATCATAACAAACTATTTTTTAATAATTTGTCACTTTCTGTCCTTACTTATATATTCTCGTTTTTTTTCTAACTTCCTCTTTTTTATAAAAATATTTTTAATATTAATAACAAAGTATTGAGTATAAAAAAAGAACACTAATTTCTGTGTCCTATTTAGCACCATTAACTTCGCTTAAAACTTTTATTTTTAAGGCTACAACATTGCCAACTACACTAGTTGGTACACTATCACTTATCCATACTCTTAAGGTATGATTTTCTGTAGCACCAGTTACAATTCCACTTTGTTTTAATAAATAAACTGCATCGTTTTCATTACTTCCAGACATTTTAGTTAAAGAATTTAATGCCACAGGATTCCCATCATCATAACTAACCTTAATATATTGATGAGGCAACTTTGTTCCTGTTACAGTGGAATCTGCCGCAATGGAAATAGTATAAGATGAATTAATTGTACCATTATTATTAATCGAAAATGAATACAATGAACCACTAGTCTTACCATCAGCATCTGATAAAGGTATTATATCTCCTCCAATTTGATTTCCTCCTGTATATGTAACTTTTAAATCTCCAGTATTAACAACTAATTTATCTCCTTCTAAATTTTTATTAAATAAAGCATAAGAAATACCTAAAAATACTATTAATAATAAACATATAGAACCTACAATTAATGTTGTTTGTTTTCTAAATATGTTAGAATAATTCATACTATCACCATATCCTATAATAAAAATATATCACATATTAGAATAAAAAGAAAGTATAAACCTTTTATTTTACAAAATTTAGTACTGCTTTCCAAAAAATATACGATATTTTGCTTTTTTATTACATACTACACAATTATTATTAACTTTTTCTTCTTCAAGTATACATCTTGACTTTAATCCTGTATCATCTTTAATTTTGTTTTCGCAATTTGCACTACCACAAAAGTTTACTTTTATAAAGCCATTTTTATTTTTAGCAAGACTCTTAAATTCTTCATAAGTAGAAGCTTCATAGAGCATGGAATCTCTTCTTTTGCGAGCTTTTTCATACATATCAGTTTGCATAGTTTCCATAACTTCGCTAATTTTAGCACTTATATTATCTTTAATATTAACTTCGATTTTCTCTAAAGTATCTCTTCTAACTAAAGTAACAATTCCTTTTTCTAAGTCTCTTGCTCCTATTTCTAGTCTTATAGGATAACCTTTAACTTCGCTTTCTGCAAACTTAAAGCCAGGAGACTTATCACTATCATCAACTATATAAGTAATATCATTTTCTTTTAAACTAGTTGTAATATTATTTAAAGCTTCATTTACATCCCCAATTGGAATAATTACGACTTTAGTTGGAGCTATTTTGGGTGGTAAAACTAGACCATTATCATCACTATGAACCATGATTAAAGCTCCTAGCATTCTAGTTGTAACACCCCAGCTAGTTTGGTATGGTGTAACTAATTTATTATCTTTATTTAAGAATTCAATTCCAAAGGCACTAGCAAACTTATTACCAAAATAGTGACTTGTGCCATTTTGTAGTGCTACCCCATCATACATCATTGCTTCTAAAGAATAAGTTTTGGAAGCACCCGCAAACTTTTCTTGGTCTGTTTTAGGCCCGATTATAACTGGTATTCCTAGATAATTTTTTTGAAAATCCTCATAAACATGAAGCATTTCTAAAGTTCTTTCTTTTGCTTCTTCTTCTGTTGCATGCATCGTATGCCCTTCTTGCCACAAAATTTCTCTACTTCTTAAAAAAGGTCTTGTTGTCTTCTCCCATCTAACTATTGTACACCACTGATTGTAAACAAGAGGTAAATCACGATAAGATTTGATAATCTTTTTAAAATGTTCACAAAACAAAACTTCACTTGTGGGACGAACACACATTTTTTCCTCTAATGACTCACTACCACCTTGTGTTACCCAAGCAACTTCTGGAGCAAAACCTTCGACATGTTCTTTTTCAATATTTAGTAAAGACTCTGGAATAAACATCGGCATTTGCATATTTAAAACACCATGACTTTTAAACATCTTATCAAGAATACTAACCATATTCTCCCAAATAGCATAACCATAAGGACGAATTATCATACTTCCTTTTACAGATGAATAATCCACTAAATCAGCTTTCTTAACAATATCCGTATACCATTTAGCAAAATCCACATCTCTACTTGTTATATCTTTATTTTTAATTGCCATAATATCACCTCTCTAATTATACCAAAAAGATTCAATTAAATGAACCTTTAAACGTGATTTTTACTTAATCTTTTTATATTTACTTTGATTGTTTAATTCCTGATAATAAGTTACAGTATTTTTATCATAGTATCTTATTTCTCCACTAGGAAGAAGAAGCATCCGCTCTACTCCTAGATTATCGACAAAATGCGTATTATGAGAAACAACTAACATTGTCCCATCGTAATCTTTGAGTGTTGCAGCTATAAGTTCTTGCGTTTCTGGGTCCAAATGATTTGTTGGTTCATCTAAAATAAGTAAATTAGCACCTGTTAAAGCTAATTTAGCTAAAGCTACTCTACTTCTTTCACCTGGCGACAAATATGAAACTTTTTTATAGACATCATTACCTGTAAATAAAAAATTTCCTAAAAAACTTCTTAAATTTTTGGTACTTAACTCGTAATTACTAAAATTTTCTAAAATAGTTTTATCTTTATCTAATAATTCATGTTCTTGGGCATAATAACCAATCTCTGTTTTTTGATTAATTTCTATTTTTCCTTCTAATGGTTCGAAATAATTCATAATTAATTTTAATAGTGTTGATTTCCCAACACCATTTTCCCCAACAATCAAAAACTTTTCACCTCTAGTTAAATCAAAAGTAAGATTATCAAATAATATTTGTTCTTTGTTATAACCAAACTTTAAATTTTCACATTTTAGGGGAACAACACCACTAGGATCTTTGATTTTTATTTTAAAATTTGTCTCTTTTTTCTTAACTTCTAAAGTAATTTTGTTAGCTTCTAATTTAGCTAATTTTTTTTGTCGATCTTTAGCAATATTAGCTTTTTTCTCATTTCCGCGAATATATTTAGCAATAATCTTTTTTAGTTTTTCTTCTTCTTTTTCTTGCTTTTCTTGCTTACGTTCCTTTGTTTTCAAACGTTCATTTCTTATCTTCATATATTTTTCATAATTACCAGGATATAGTTCCATTTTATGGGTTATTTTATCAATATATAAAGTTTGAGTCGTAACAGCACTCAAAAATTCTATATCGTGAGAAATAACTAAAATAGTACCATTATATTTTTTTAGATAATTAATTATATAATCTTTACTATCAGCATCCAAATGGTTTGTTGGTTCGTCAAGTAATAAAATTTCTGGATTAGAGTAAAGAAGTCTTGCAAAAGCTATCTTACTTTTTTGACCTCCTGATAAATCACTTAGTTTCATATTTAATAAATCACTATCAATATTCATTCCATCTATAATTTTTAAAAGAATATTTTCCGCATTATAAACTTCATAATATTCTAGTTTTGCTTGTAACTTAGAAATTTGTTTCATAATATCATCAATTTTTCGTTCATCAGTTTCTAAACTAGCTTTCGTATAAGCATTATTTAATTCTTCTTCTAACTTTTTTATTGGTCTTCCATCTAAAAGATAATCAAATACTGATATATTCATATTTGCTATTTCATCACTTATAACTTGTGGCAAAAAACCGATTCTTGTCCCTTGTTTTAAAATAACTTTTCCACTATCAGGTTCTAACTTACCCATAATTATTTTAAAAAACGTTGATTTCCCTGCACCATTAACTCCAATAATACCAACTTTTTCTTTATCTTTTATTTGTAAGGAAACATCATCAAATATTTCCTGTAATCCAAAAGTCATCGTTAAATTTTTAATATTCATGATATCACCTAAATTTATTTTATAAAAAAAATATTTTTTAGTCAAAAATTTTGCTTAGTATAACTTTATTATCTTCATTTTTCATCTTTTTTCTTTTATTAACTGCTTGCATTAAACCAACATATCTTGGAACTAATTCTAATTCTAAACATTTTAAATAGTCTTTTAAATTTTTAGGTTCTTTGATTCGTATATCATTAGCATCGCCCCATTCTTCAATTGCTGGAAATGCTTGATATTCCAAGTAATACCACAAGCCATCACTTTCATTTAACATAAAGTCAATACCACATAAAACGCCTATTTCACGATTGCATTTGTTCATAATTTTTTCACATACATCTATTATTTCTTCTGGTATTGCTAAATTATCAACATCAAATCCATTTGCTTCTAAAACTTCTCTTTTCTCATCGGAATACCTCGGTTGATTAAAAGAAATATTAGCACCACCAGAATAATAATTAAACATTTTTTTGCACCAATAAAATATTTGGAATTAGGATTTAAAAATACTTGTTCAAATAAACCATTAAGATTGTCTTTAGCTTCTGTTCGCGCTGAATACTTTAAACTAGCACCCATTACTTCCCCAGCACCACCTACTAAAACTCGCAAGTAGGTATCATATTTAGAAGGTGTTTTAATATATTGTTGAAATATAACACAAGATAATGCATCTTTATATTTACTATTATCTTTATTTTCTTCATAAAAAGCAATAATCTTCTCTAATTGTTCTTCAGTTTCTACTAAAAATTTGTCTTTTCCACAATTAAGATTCGGATTTTTAAAAACGGCTGGAAAGAATGGATTAGCAAAATATTCTCCCATACTAAGCGAAAGTGGGTAGTGAAAATTCTTTCCACCACTTGTCGAAATTTTTTCAATTATTAATCGTTCATATTCTTCTATTGGAGTATTATTATCACATAAAGACGTATTATCCATAATTAAACAAATCGTATTTTCATCTATATCTTCCTTACTATAACTTATAGTAAAACCTGCATTTATCAATAAATGCTTTTCTTTTTTCTTCTATCTTCGTTTTAGCTTGGGCTTTAATAATTGGATTATCAATATTAAAAATACAAGTACTTCCTTTTACCCACTCTGGTTCTATAAAAATAGTAATTTCACTATTATCCATAAAATTTCACTCCTTTTTAAATGCTTTCTATTATACACATATTATGGATAATTGCAATTAGAAAAAGAAATTAGTTTCCTAATTCTTTTAATCTATTCTCCACTAAAACTAACTTTTCTTTTTCACTTTCCAAGTTTTCTCTTTCTTGAGTAACAATATTTTCTGGAGCCTTAGCAACATAATTTTTGTTAGCAAGTAAATTTTCTCTTCTTGCAATACTTTTCTCTAAACTTTCTTTTTCCTTTAATAAAGCATTTTTTTCTTCCTCACTATTACTGCTATTATCGTAGCAAATAATAATTTTATAGTTATCTAATACCACTTCTAAAGTGTCATTATATTTGGAATTAGTAACTATCTTATCATTTAGTTTTAATAAATTAAGAATTAAATCTTCTTTAACAGAAGTAATTACTTCAAAATCACTACCTATACTATTTTCTAACTTCAATTTTCGAAATAAACTAACAAATTCAAAGATTTTATCAATTTTCTTTGTTTCGTCATCAAAAACCAATTGTTTGTCATATTTTGGATAATTACTAATCATTAAAGAATCACTCGTTTTAAAAGGTAGTTTATTATAAATTTCTTCGGTTACAAAAGGCATAAAAGGATGTAACATTTCTAAAATTCCGCATAAAACCCAATATAGAACTGATTTTGTTACTTTACTATCTATACTAAATTTAGCAGATTCTATATAATTACTACAAAAATCATTCCAAATAAAATCATAAATTAATGAACCTGCTAAATTAAACTCGTATTTCTCCATATGTTTTGTAATACTTTTAATAACACTTTCATATTTCGTTAAAAGCCATTTATCTTCATCTTTTAAGTTTTCTAATCTTGCTTCTTTTAAATCTTCGATATTAAGTAAAACAAATCTTGAAGCATTCCATAACTTATTAATAAAATTCCAAGTACTAGCAACTTTTTCTTCATCAAATCTTAAATCAGTACCTGATGCAACATCTGTTGTCAAATAAAATCTTAGAGCATCAGCGCCATACTCATCAATCATATCCATTGGATCGACACCATTACCGAGACTTTTTGACATTTTTCGTCCCTCTTTGTCACGAATTAAACCATGAATTATACAATCTTTAAATGGTCTTTGTCCTGTAATATGTTCAGCTTGGAAAACCATTCTAGCTACCCAGAAGAAAATAATATCATAAGCCGTAACTAAAACATCATTAGGAAAGTATCTTGCCATATCTTCTCTATTATCAGGCCATCCTAGAGTACTAAATGGCCATAAAGCACTTGAAAACCATGTATCAAGGACATCTTCATCTTGAACCCAACCACTATCTTTTGGAGCATCCATACCTACATATATTTCATCATCTTTATACCAAGCAGGGATTCTATGTCCCCACCATAGTTGTCTTGAAATACACCAATCATAGGAGATTTCCATCCAGTGGTTTAATATTTTTTCAAATCTTTCAGGAACAAAATTAACTTTTTCATCTTTTTTCTCTTGTGTTTCTAAAACTTTTTTAGCTAAATCACCCATTTTAACAAACCATTGTTTTGATAAGTAAGGTTCAATCATAACACCTGTTCTTTCGCTATGACCAACAGAATGGGTCATTGGTTCAATATTAATAAGTAAACCATCATTTTCTAAATCTTTTAGTAACTCTTCCCGACATTTTTCCCTTGTCATTCCTTCATATTTAAAAGCAAATTCATTCATTGTGGCATCGGGATTCATTACAACAATTCGTTCTAAGTTATGACGATTACCTACTTCAAAATCGTTAGGGTCATGAGCAGGAGTTATTTTAACTACACCTGTTCCAAATTCAGGGTTGGCATGATTATCGCCAATAATCGGAATTGATTTATTAACTATTGGCAGAATGACATTTTTACCTATTAAATGTTTATATCTTTCATCATCAGGATTAACTGCTACTGCTGTATCACCAAATAAAGTTTCTGGTCGTGTTGTAGCTACGTCTAAATAATCATTTGTTCCTTCAATAAAATATTTTAAATGATAGAAAGCTCCTTTTACATCTTTATAGATAACTTCTTCGTTTGATAATGCTGTCTTGGCTTCAGGGTCCCAATTGATTATTTTCTCTCCACGATAGATTATTCCTTCATTATAGTAATCAACGAAAACTTTCGTAACCGCCTTATTTAAACCTTCATCTAAAGTAAATCTCTCTTTATTGTAGTCAACTGAAATACCTACTTTTGCCCATTGATTTCTTATATTATCACTAAATTCATGAGTCCAATCCCAACAAGCATTGAGGAAATTATCTCTTCCATATTCGTATTTATCAATTCCTTTATCTTTTAATCTTTTAACAACTTTCGCTTCCGTTGCTATCGCTGCATGGTCCATACCAGGAAGCCATAAGCAATCAAATCCTTGCATTCTTTTATAACGAATAATAATATCTTGAATTGAGACATTCATGGCATGACCTAAATGAAGCTTTCCTGTAACATTTGGTGGTGGTATTACAATACAAAAAGGTGGTTTACTCTTATCTCCTGAGTTAAAGTAGCCTAATTTTTTCCAATTCTTATACTTATTTTCTTCTACTTTTTGATGATTATACTTTGTTTCCATTTCTAACATTTTATCAATCCTTTCTCTAAAAAAAACAATTATAACTTAAGGACGAAAATGCTCCGCGGTACCACCTTAATTTATAACTGTTGTTATACTCTTTAAATATTTAACGCATATTAACGATATACTCCCAAGTAACTTTCATCTTCTTTGTTTGTTAGTTCACACCACCCACTAACTCTCTATAAAACGCCAAAAAATACTCCTCTTGTTCAACGTATTTCTTCTTTATTATAAAATATTTTCTTGCTTACTGCAAGTAGCATTTAATTCTTAAAATCACTAATATTTAAATGCTCATAAGCTTTATCTGTCGCAACACGACCTCTTTGAGTTCTTTTAACAAAGCCTTCTTGTAATAAATAAGGTTCAACAACATCTTCAATAGTTGTCACTTCTTCTCCAATGGATGTTGCAATAGTACTTGCTCCTACTGGACCACCATTAAACTTATATATTAAAGCTTCTAGATACTCAATATCAGTAATATCAAGTCCTAAATCATCTACTTTAAGTTTTTCTAATGCTTTTTTAGTTATAGCAATGTCTATTATCTCTTTTTGCTCTACTAAAGCAAAATCTCGAACTCTTTTAAACAAACGATTAGCAATTCTTGGAGTTTTTCGACTACGTTTCGCTAATTCTTTGCTAGCTTTATCATCAATCGCCATATCTAATACTCTGCTAGTTCTTTTAATAATACTTTCTAATTCTTCACAAGTGTAATAATTTAGTTTTGAAACAATCCCAAATCGATCTCTTAAAGGACTAGAAATATCTCCTGCTCGTGTCGTTGCTCCAACTAAAGTAAAAGGCGGCAAATCAATTTTAATATTTCGACTTGTTCCAGAGTCACCATTACTAATAACAATATCTAGTTCAAAATCTTCCATTGCAGGATATAAAATTTCTTCTATATATCTTGGCATCCTATGTATTTCATCAATAAACAAAACATCTCCTGGTTCTAGCGTTGATAACACAGCTGCTAAATCTCCTGATTTTTCAATTGATGGTCCACTAGCTGTTTTAAGATTTGTTCCAAGTTCATTAGCGATTATATGAGCAAGAGTTGTTTTACCTAATCCTGGAGGTCCATATAATAATACATGATCTAAAGGTTCATTTCTAATTTTTGCTGCTTCAATAAAAATCCTTAAATTTTCTTTTAATTCTTTTTGTCCTACATACTCATCTAGTGAACTAGGTCTTATTGTCTTATCAAATTCTTCTTCAACTTTTGAATGAGTATCAGCACTAATAATACGTTTTTCCATCATAATTCCTTTCTATTTCAACATTAATTTTAATGCTTCTTTAACTTGTTCTTCTACTTTTAAACTAGAAGAAATGTTTGGAATAACTCTTTTAATATCAGAGGTTTTATATCCTAAGCTTTCTAAGACGGAAATTAATTCTTCAAAATCGCTATTTGGTATAGAAGATGAATTTTTAGAAACAAGTTTTCCTTTTAAATCCAAAATTACTTGTCTTGCTAATTTTTCCCCAATTTTTGGAAATTTAGTTAAATAGAGGATATTTTCTCTTTCAATAGCATCTTTAATGCCTTCCACACTACCTGTTGCAAACATCGGAAGAGCCATTTTTGGTCCTAGTCCTTTAACATTTATAAGTTTTAAAAACAATTCTTTTTCTTCCATATTTTGAAAGCCATATAAACTAAATTCCTCTTCCCTAATATGGTTATATAAATAAATTACATATTCTTTATCTATTTGATAAAGATAAGGATTCCCTACAAATATTAAATAACCTATTCCATTATTATCAATTACAATATAATTAGTTCCTAAACTACTAATTTTTCCTTTTATATAACTAAACATTTATATCACCTCTTCGATTATACCATACATACGTTTTGTTTTCACTATAAAATTTATTATATTTTAATCTATCATTTTTTCTTGCTTGAAAAGATACTATTAGTAAATAATTTCCTCTTTTAATCTTTTCTAATTTTTAAATTTAAGCATTTCTTCTATATTTTTTAGAAAAGAAACTTTTTCGGTTTTTTATTGGAATATATGTACTTAGATATTTTTTCTAAAAAATTGTAGGTTTTCCTCTACAATTCTTAACTTATCTTTAAAATACTTTTAACTTCTTTAATTGACTTATTAGCTGATTTAGAAATTAATTCTAATGAAGCACCATTTTTAAACATGGATTTAATCATATCCATTATAGTTTCGTTTTTTCCTTGTTTAAGGCCTTGCTCAAGTCCTTCTTCTCTAGCTTCAGCAATTTCTTCCCTTTTCTCTGACTCATAAA
>CAOJBM010000032.1 GCA_948329525.1 uncultured Mycoplasmatota bacterium | reverse complement strand
ATGTGTATGATTGATAGAGAAGAATATGAAAAAGCTATTTATGAGTCAGAGAAAAGGGAAGAAATTGCTGAAGCTAGAGAAGAAGGACTTGAACAAGGAAAAAAAGAAAATGCTATTGACATGATTAAAGCATTGTTTAAGAACAATGTAAGCATTAATATTATAGCAGAAAGTGCTAAAATCTCAATTGAAGAAGTCAAAAGTATTTTAGAGATAAATTAAAAATTAGAGAGATATCTTTAATTTTTTTATGCGAATAAATTATCTTGCAATAATATGATTTTTGCATGCAAAATTTTAATTATTGTCATAATTTAACAAAAAATGCTTCTTTTCTCACAAAATTTCAAGAAAAAAGAGGGAATTCGCCTTTCACAGTGTAAGTATAAGGGTGAAGGAGGAAAAATATATGAAATTTGTATCAGAAACAAAGTTTAAAGAAATTACTCTTACTGATGAAGGAAAAAAAGGCTTAGCTGGAATAATTGAATATATTATTAAAAAGCCTTTAAAAGAATATACGGTAAGTGAATTTGAAGATGAAATTTTATTAATATCTGATGATGTATTTTATTTAATTAAATGGTATGAAAAACCTCATGATCCACTTAGTGATGCTGCATTTTCTAATAATATGGCCAAAAAAATTGTTGAAAAATTAAATATAATGCCACCTATAGATATTAAATTGATTGCTTTTAATACTTTTGATAATCCGTATAGTAAAGAACCAATTGAAAATATGACAATAAATATATCAATTAAAGAAAAAGAATAAAAAAGTTTAAATTTAATTAAAACAGATTTATCTTTTGGATTTGAAAATGAAATTTTCAAATAAGTTACTTTCTTCTTGTAAAAATGACAATAATATTAAGATCTGAAATTATAAAGCTGATAAGTGTAGAATCAAATGAAATAAACGAATTTCAATTATTTGTATCATATCCTTATATGCCAAACTTAACTCTAGATTTTAAACTTATTAATTCAGTAATAAAAGTAGTTAATTAAAGCTAAAGAAGAAATGGAAGTTTTTTTATGCCAGTATTTGATAGTGACGATGGAATAGTATTTCGTAAAATTACAAATGATACTAACGAATAGTTGGTATTTTTTTGACATAAAATTTGACATGGCAATAAATTTTTAGTATAATTCTAAATGTTTTGAAGGCAATCATCAAAACCGCACTAAAAAGGTTACAAGTTTTATGAAAAACACCTTAAGGGCGTGTCTTAAAATTATAAGGAGGTAGAAAGATGAAAGCTATATTTGTTACTGGTGGTAAACAATACTATGTTTCCGAAGGCGATGTAATCTATGTTGAAAAACTAGATGTCGAAGCAGGAAAAGACATTACTTTTGATGAAGTGTTATTTGTTGATGGTAAAGTTGGAACTCCAACTGTAGCTGGTGCGAAAGTTACTTGTACTGTCGAAAAACATGGAAAACAAAAGAAAATTATTGTGTTTAAGTATAAACCTAAAAAGAAATATCGTAAAACACAAGGTCATAGACAACCATATACGAAGTTAGTTGTTAAAAAGATTGAAACTAAATAATGATTAAAGTTAAAATAGAAATTAAAAATAATAGTTTAAAAAAAATAAATATTAGTGGTCATGCTAATTATAGAGAGTATGGTAAAGATATTGTTTGTGCATCATTCAGTTCTATTCTTATAACAACAGTAAATGCGATTATAGAAATAGATGAAAGTGCAATAGAATACTTAGATAATGAAAGTATTGTGACAATTAATATTTTAAAAGATAACGATATTGTAAATAAACTATTAAATAATATGTTAAGTCTTTTTAAAGATTTAACTAAAGATTATAAAGATTATATAAAAATAATTAAGGAGGAAAGCTAATTATGTTAAGAATTGTTTTAAATATTCAAAGATTTGCCCATGTTAAAGCTCAAGGTTCTACTCATAATGGAAGAGATAGTGCTGGTCGTAGATTAGGTGCTAAGGCTTCGGATGGACAAACTATAAATGCTGGTTCAATTATCTATCGTCAAAGAGGAACGAAAATCTATCCAGGACTAAATGTTGGAATGGGTAAAGACCATACTTTATATGCTACTGTAACTGGTGTTGTAAGATATGAAAGAAAAGGTAGAGATAAAAAACAAGTTAGTGTTTATGAAGTTGAATAATATCATCATTGATGGTATTTTTTTTCTTTATATGTTAAAATCTATTTTAGAGGTGTTGCTACTATAGTAAAGTGATCGAATTTGAACACTTAGAAAATAAGCTAATTTATTAGCATTAACACAATGCTAATGAAATCAAAGACCAAATAAAAAGTATTATGAATAGGAGAAAAATATGATTTATTTAAAAGAAGCAAATATAGAAGATTATAAAAAAGAATATGAAGCTATTAAACAATTACCTGAAAATGAAAATGGTTTTGAAAATAAGTATTACAATGTTACAGAAGAAGAATTTAGAGATATCGTCATACCAGAATTAATTAACCATTCTAATGGTATTGGATTGCCTGAAGGATATGTTCCTGACACATATTACTTTCTTTGGAATGAAAATGAGATTGTTGGATTATTTAAGGTAAGGCATTATTTGAATGATTTTTTAATGAAAGGTCCAGGACACGTAGGGTATAGTATCTTACCTAAATATCGAGGAATGGCTTATGCTTCACAAGGGTTTTCTTTGGCAATTGAAAAATGTAAGGAAATAATACCAGAAGATGAGATATACTTATCTGTAAATAAAGCCAATATTGCATCACTTAAAGTACAAGAAAAAAATGGAGCATACATAGTTGATGAAACAGAAGAAGATTATTTAACAAGAATAAAGATAAAATAAGAAGTTAAACATATAAAAATGAGAAGAACATTTTGTGAAGAGTAATAAGACAAGCTTTTTCAATAAAAAAGAAAGAGAGGTGTAGTCGAGAGTTGTCTACTCGGCGATAATATGCGTTATAATGTTGTTAAAAATGCTCATAATATTATAGAAAGTAGTTTATATTTAGTTAAAAATCCTAGTGAATACAAAGATAATTGGCAAAATGTTTTTGGCAATAAAAATCCTATTTGTTTAGAGTTAGGTATGGGACGTGGTAGTTTTATTATTGAAATGGCTAAAAAACATAAAAATATTAATTTTATTGGCTTAGAACTTGATGATAATCAAATTGCGACAGCTTTAAAAAATGTATCCAAAGAAAATTTAAGCAATTTAGTAATGATAAATGCTAATGCCGAAGATTTAGTCAGTTTGTTTGGGAAAGAAATTGATACAATCTATCTTACTTTTTCTGAGCCTTGGCCTAAAAGACAAGATGAAAAGAAAAGATTTACTCATCTTAACTATTTAAAGATATATGATAGGGTATTTAAGAAAGACAAACACATTATATTAAAAACAGATAATAAGATTTTATTTGCATCTAGTTTAGAAAGTTTAAGTGCTTATTGGTATGTGTTTAATAAAGTTAGCCTAGATTTACATCATGACGAACGAGGTATTGAAAATGTTATGACAGATTTTGAGAAGCAATACTTTAAAGAAGGCCGTTCAATTTATTATATTGATGCTTCGTTTAAGAATTAAAGGATGTGGTATAAATGTTTATAGATAATATTGTTGTTAAGTTAATTGCAGGCAAAGGAGGAGATGGTTGTACAAGCTTTAGAAGAGAAAAATGTGAACCTCTTGGAGGCCCTAATGGTGGGAATGGTGGACGTGGTGCCAATATTATATTTGAAGTTGATAAGGGATTAAAAACTTTAATTGATTTACGTTATATGAAAAAAGTTATTGGAAAAAAAGGTGTCAATGGTAAAGGAAGTAATCGAAATGGTGCCAATGCCGAAGATATAGTAATTAAGGTACCACAAGGTACAACTTTAATAGATTATGATACTAATTTAGTTATTGCCGATTTAGTTAGTGAAGATGACTCTTTTATCGTTTGTCATGGTGGAAGAGGCGGAAGAGGAAATAAAGCTTTTGCAACACAAAGTAATCCTGCTCCAAAAACAAGTGAATATGGCGAACCTGGAGAAGAGAGAATTGTAAAGTGTGAGTTAAAAGTTTTAGCCGATGTTGGATTAATTGGAATGCCTTCTGTTGGGAAAAGTACTTTTTTAAGTATGGTTTCTTCATCAAAGCCAAAAATAGCAAGTTATCACTTTACAACATTAAATCCAAACTTAGGAGTTGTTAAATTACAAGATAGACGTAATTTTGTTTTAGCTGATTTGCCTGGTTTAATCGAAGGAGCAAGTGAAGGTGTGGGATTAGGACACCAATTCTTAAGACATGCGATGCGAACTAAAATACTTGCTCATATTTTAGATATGGGGGGAGTTGAAGGAAGAAACCCTATAGATGATTATAAAGTAATTAGAAAAGAAATTGAAAAATATAGTAAAAAATTAGCTAACAAAAAAGAAATTATTATTGCTAATAAAATGGATTTGCCTTTGGCAAAGGAAAATTTAGAAAAGTTTAAAAAAGAATTTCCTTTATTAGAAGTAATACCTATTAGTGCTATTAATAATGATAATATAAGTGAAGCTCTTTTAAAGTTAGCTGATATCTTAGATAATATTGAAGAAATTCCATTATATGATGAAGAAGAATTAGAAAGTCATATTATTTATAAATTTCAAAATGAAAAACCTTATACGATTACTAAAGAAGATGATATCTTTGTAATTAGAGGAGACGAAATTGAAAAGTTGTTTAAGATGACAAAATTTACTGAAGAAGAATCAGTAGTTCGTTTTGCAAGGAAATTAAAAGGAATGGGTGTTGAAGAAGAGCTTGAAAGAATGGGTGCTAAAAGGGGAGATGACGTTCAAATTTTAGAATATATGTTCCAATTTAAAGAGTAAATGTCAAAAGGATGTATTTTCTCCTTTAATTCAAAATATTTTTATGCTATAATCAATTTAGAATATGTTAGGTGATCTTATGAATAAAAAATATCGAGTATCTTTAATAGTTATAACTTTAATGTTGGTATGTACGATTTTTGTAGCAACATCTTATGCTTTATGGAGCGTTACTGTAGTTCAAAATGATACAAATATAGTGGCAACAGGATGCTTTAATGCGACCCTTACTAATGATAATCCTATTGCACTTTCTAATGCATATCCAATTACAGAAGCATCGGGATTAGAAACGACGCCTTATACTTTTACAATAACTAATACTTGTAGTATCGCTGCTTCTTATGAGGTTAGTTTGGAATCTTTAGCTACTACAACACTAGGAGAAGAATATTTAAGAGTATCTTTAGATAAACAATTGAGTTCTTTGTATTCAGACTTAGAAAATGCCACAACCTATTTTGATAGTTCGTTATCAGCTAGGCAATTAACTAAAGGAAAATTAGGAGCTGGTGAGTCAGTTACATTTGATTTAAGATTATGGCTTGATTATGATGCTACACAAGATACAACAGCTAATAAAACTTTTGAATCAAAAATAATCGTTATTAATACAGCAACTAGTTATGAAACTTTAGCTCAAAGAGTTAATTTAGGTGATTATATCAATTTGTCGCCTGTAGCAACATCTTACCAAATCCCAACATCTTTAACTGGTTATAGTAGTGTTCAAACAATAAATCCAAGAGAATTGAGTTTATGGCGTGTAATAAAGAAAAATGCTAACGGTTCTATAGATATTGTTTCTGAATATGTTTCTAACGTTGATGTTCATTTCTATGGCAAAGAAGGTTATAAAAAACTAGCTGGTAGTTTAAATGAAATTGCAGCCCAGTATACCAATCCAAAATATGTTACAGCAACAAGACATTTGGGATATAATGGTCAAACAGTTAATTTAACAGATGAGGATGTCTTTAGTGCAACTACAGCTCCTTTTGAAAAAACGACAGAAGATAATAGTAACGAAGTTCATGGCGGTGGCGACATGCTCTATTTAGACGATTATGTTGCTCTACAAACTGCTTTAGGAACAAAAGCTACAACTAAACAAAATGGTACTGCTTCAGCTTACTATTTGGCATCTAGAAATTTTAATAGTAGTGCTAACTCATGGAATTTTGCTAGTAAAATAATGAATGCTTCTGGGGAAATAGAAAATGCTCCTTTGTATAGTTATAATGGTTCATATAGTGAAGATGATTTTTCTACTTCTGTAAGACCAGTGCTTACACTAAGATCAAGCTTAGAACCAACAAGTGGCGATGGGGCAAGTTCTAATACTGCGTATACTTTTGAATAAAATTGTGCTAAGTACAATTTTTTTTATGAAAAATTTAGAACTTATGCTATAATTAATATAGATAAAAGAATACAAAAGGGATAGTGATAGTATGGTTAGAAAACGAGGGAAAACAATCTGCGTTTTTTCAGGTAAAGGTGGAGTTGGTAAAACAACAACAGCACTTAATTTAGCTGGATTATATAAGGTATTAAATAAAAAAGTTTTAATTATTGATTTAGATTTATATAGTGGTGGAATAGCTCTTGCTCTTAATAAAGAACCACATAAAAGTGTTTTTGATTTATCTTTTGATTTAGAAAATAAAAAATATAAAAATTTTAGTGACTATACAGAGACTTATAGTGAATATATTGATTTTTTGGCTGCTCCTAAAGATCCAAGAAATGCAAATAGAGTAAATCCTTCTTTAGTTTCTCTAATCATCTCCAATGCAACTTATCTTTATGATATGATAATAATAGATACCCATTCTGTTTTAGATGAATTAAATTTATTGACTTTAGATATAGTTGATAAAATTCTTTTTGTAGTTACTAATGATCCTTTTGATATAAAAAATATGAAAACACTTATTTCAATTTTCAAAGAACTAGAAATTGATAAGTATAAATTGCTTCTAAATAACAGTCGTGATCCTTTTAAAGATTATTTCTCAATATATGATTTAAGAAGTATATTAAATACTAATATTGATTATACAATAAGCCAAAATATGTATTTAAAAGATATGGAAAATTATGTTATGAATGGTAAAATTTTGACTTTGGAACCAAAAGCAGCCAGTGCTTTTTCTAAAGACTATAATACTTTTATGACAATAGCGTTAGATTTGATGGGAAGTGACAATCAAAATGAAGAATAATAGTTTAGCTAAAGCTTTTAATATTCAAGAAAAAAATACTATTAAATACTCTAAAGATTATGAGATATTTGAAAATAAAGACTTACTTTCTAGTTTAAGAGATAAAATAATTGAAAATTTAAGTAAAAAAATATTTCAAAAAGATGAGAATATTAGTGAATTTATAAATAAAGCAATTGATAGTGCTACTATTGGTTGTACTTTGTCTAACTTGGAAAGAGGGCACTTATATAACTTAATAGATAATGAGATAAATGGGTATGGACCTTTAACAGAAGTCTTAGAAGATCCTTCTATTAATAAAATAATGGTCAATAAAGCCGATGATATTTATATTGAAGTAGATGGTATCGTTAGTAAAGATGATAGTATATCTTTTATTGATAATGACCATATTTTAAGAGTTATGGAAAAACTTTTAAATACAGTTGGTAAAAGTGTTAATGAGGGAAGACCCATAATTGATGTAAGATTAACTGATGGTTCAAGACTTAATGCTATTATTCCACCAGTTTCGCCAAGTGGTCCTGTATTGACGATTCATAAATTTGTCAAAAACTTGAATACAATTGATGATATGATTCGAATTGGGAGTTGTACTCCTTATATGGCTAGATTTTTAGAAGCTTGTGTTTTAGCTAAATTAAATATACTAATTGTTGGAAATACAGGTAGTGGCAAAACAACTCTTTTAAATATATTAGGAAATTTTATCAAAGAAGAAGAACGAATAGTTACTATAGAAGATATTAAAGAGATAGAATTAAATACTAATAATGTTATTTCTTTAGAAACGATTAATTCTTATCAAGAAAATTTAAGTATTAAAGATTTGTTAAATGCCGCTTTAAGAATGTCTCCTGCAAGAATAATAATTGGCGAATTGAACAGCACCGAAACTTTTGATTGTTTGCAAGTAATGAATACAGGACAGATAGGATTTTTAGTTACTATTCATGCTAATAATGTAAATGATGCTTTAAAGAAAATTAAAACAATGGTCTTATTAACGGGAATAGATATTAAAGAAGAAACAATAGATGATTATATTAATAATGCTATTGACATAGTTGTTAATATTGAAAAAATGAAAGATGGTAAAAAGAAAATAACGAGTATTAGTGAACTATCATTAAATAATAAGAAATTAGAGATTAATGAAATATTTGCTTTTAAAGAAAAAGGATTGTTAAATGATAACGAGATAGATGGGGAATACATTCTTTATGATAGAATTCCTAAAATATATAACAAGATGTTAAAAAGTGGTATAGAACCTTTAGATGATATGTTTTCTAATAAATCAAGGGAGAATAAAACAAAAAAGAAAAAATAGGTGGTGATAAATATGCAAGACATTAGAAATTATATTGTTATTCTTGTAACTATAAGTAGTATTATAATTTTTTTCTATGTTCTTTTTCTAACAAGAAGAGAAATAGAATTAGAAAGAAAATTTAATAGTTTTGCATTGTCTACTAATAAAAAATCTAGTAATATTCTTGATTTTATTGCTTCTTTTATTTTAAAAATTATCAAAATATTTAGTAAATTTACTATAAAAATTAAGCTTGCCAATAAACTAAGTGAAAGATATGAAAAGTATATTTTGCTAAGTACATCTATGATTACTAAAATAGATATAATTACATTAAAAAGCGTTTGTTTCGTTGGTTGTTTTATAATAACTTTTCTTTTAGAATATTTTAGTGTTATTAATATTACTTATATTTCTGTTTTAATTATTTCAATATGTGTTTATATGTTACCTGATATTATTTTATATATTAAATATCAAAATAAAAGAAATAATATATCTTTAGAGATAATAGATGCTATTCTTTTAATTAATAATAATTTGAAAAAAGATTTAAATATAATTAATGCTATAGATGAGGCTAGTAAAGAAGTATCTGATACTTTAAAAATTTTATTTAATAAAGTAAAAATTGATTTAGAAAATGGAGTAGATTTAGCTCTTGCTTTTAAGAATTTTTCCAATATAATATGTCTTAATTCTACTTTTTATATAAGTAAAACAATAACAGAGTTATCTTATTTAAATATTAGTGTTAATGAGACTTTTGACTATTTGGTAATGAAATTAAAAGAACAAAAAAGAAAAGAAGAAGGGGCAATGATTTATTTTACTTCTGTGAGATTAATCTCTAAAATAATAGTAAGTATTCCTTTAATTATTGTTTTGTTACTTGTAATACTTAAACCAAACTATTTTGTGACTTTATTTCATTCTCTTCCTGCCTTATTACTTTTTCTAAGCCTTATTTTAATATATATATCTTATGTTATTATAATTAAAAGATTGTTAAAAAGAGGTGGTATTTATGAGTAATCATTTGTATCAAAAAAAGACAATTAAAAGAATTAATAATAAATTGAAAATCTTAAATAGTAAACATAGCACACTATTTGTTTTAAATACAAGATTATTCATAAGTTTAATTACTTTAATATTTTTTGTAGTAGTCTTTAATATTGGGATCATTTTGGGTCCATTATTTGCTATTATTATTTATTATTTGTTTGAATATCTGTTTCTTGATATAAGAATTATAAAAAGAATAAAAAAATTAAATGAAGAGTCTTTAATCTTTTTTGAGTTTCTTCTACTCGCTTTAAAAAAATATAATTTATTACAAGCTCTAAATAATGTTTCAAATAGTATGGATAATGAAATAGCTTTAAAGTTTCGCCAGGTTATAAATGAAGTTTCATTAGGAAAAAGTTTAAATGCTTCTTTAGATACATTAAAACAAAGTCTCCCAAGCAAAGAAATTAAGTTTTTAATTGCTAGCTTACAAAATACTAGTATAACTAATTTAGAAAAAGAATTAAAAGAACAATTGGAAGTATTAAAAGATAAGAATATTTTATATAGTAATTATAAAATTAGGTTAGCACAATTAAAAGGAACCCTAATAACAATATTCTTTGTTATTAGTTTTGTTTTAATAATTTTTTATCAATTAAGTATTTTAAATATATGGAAATAATTATTGAAAAGAAATGTACCTCTTCTTTTTGTTTACATTTTTTTGACAGAAAAAATAAATTTATTATGATTTTCCTAATTTTTAGATTATTGAGCAAATTTAACAACAATAAATATTGCTAAGCAGTAATTAAATCATTGTTTTTTTATGCTGGTTTTTAAAATTTATAAGTTTCTCTTTTAGAGGGTAAAATTTTTAAAGAAGATATCTTTATGAAGAAAATGAACTGAAGTTTATTAGTAATCATAAAAATGTTATGTAAATAGGAAAAAACGATACCTTAAGTTGTTCTAGTAATCCAATAAAAGGCTTCGAGCACCTATTCGTGTCTTTATATACATTTCAATACTAAGAAAAATTAATAAAAGGAAAATGTTCTTCATTTTTACCTTATGTTTTTGAATAAACAAATTGCTATTTTCTAATATTTCTACTATAATTGAGATAGTAAAGGAGAAGCAAGAAATGGAAGAGGAAAAACAAACATTACAAGAATTAACAGAACAAATTAATAAAGAGGAAATAGATAGAAAAATAAAAGAGCAAGAAGAGGCAAGAATTAAAGCTATCAATGAAACTAATGCTAAAGAAGTAGATAAGAAAAATAGTCAAGGTCAAAATAAATATTTAATAATACTTGTTGTAATTATTTTAATTGCTTTAGCTATTATAGGTGGGCTATATCTCCACTTTAATAAAAAAGAAGAAGCACCATCAACTGATTCGCCTTTAGAAGAAAGAATAGTTTACGTTCTTAATAAAAGATATGGCAAAGAGTTTAAATTTGTGGAAAATGGTGTTTATGAAGATAGTAATGGAACTAGATTTGCTGTTACGACTAATGAGAAAACTACAAGTAAACTAATTGTTTATGATGAATATTTATCTATTTTACAAATAGATAAGATTACTTCTAAAATTTCTAATATTTTAACAACTAAAGGTTTAAATAATGTAGCTGTTACTTTATCAGGAGCAAAAGATTGTCGCTTTGTGGGAGTTTGTGCTTCTGACCAATACTATTATGATACTTATAAGGATAATACTGATGAAACATTACTGGAAAAACGAAGTAATGAACTAGATCTGTCAAAATACGTTACAATGAGCAATAATACATTCTTTAATGAGTATGGCCTAAAGATTAATATTACTATTAAAGGAGAGTATGAAACTAGTGATATTAGTACTATCAAAAATGTTATTGGTGATTTATTTGAAGAACTTAATGAAAGTGGTTATGAAAATAACTTGGGTTATGAAATTACAGTAAAAGCTAAAAATAATATAGAAGATGTTTTAGTTTTAAAAGGTGATAAGACAAATGACAAAACCTTTGATTTATACTTAGCCAAAGAAAGTTAATAATACTTTCTTTTATTTTTGTGATATAATTTTTTTAGGAGTGAAAACAAATGTATGCAGAAGTTTTGATTGAATATAATTCCAAAACAATTGATAAATCTTTTACTTATTTAGTACCAGAGGATTTAAAAAAGATTTTACAAGTAGGAATGAAAGTATTAGTACCATTTGGCAATAGATTAATAAATGGTTTTGTTACTAATATTGTTAATGATTTTAATGATGATTATGAAGTAAAAGAAATAAATTGTCTTGTAAATAAAGAATTTGTTCTAAATAAAGAATTATTTAAAGTAGCAGAATATTTAAAAGAAGAAACTTTATGTACTAAAATTCAAGCTTTACAGACAATGTTGCCATCAGCTCTAAAAGTAAAAGAGCAAAAAAGTAATTATGAAAAATTAGTAACTTATATTGTAGCTTGTGCTAATGAAGAAGAAATAAATACTTATATTAGTAATAATGAAAAAAGACCTAAACAAATAGAAATATTAAAGAAAATATTAGAAGATAAAAAAGTTATAAAAAAAGAAATTATGGGAAGTAGTTTAAATACATTACTTGAAAAAGGTTTGTTGAAAGAAGTAAAAGAACAAGAGTATCGTTTATCAAGTGGTGAAAAACAAGAAAATGATTTAAAGTTAACTAAGGAGCAACAAAGAGTTATTGATGAAATTGACTTTACTACTAATAATACTTATTTAATTCATGGTGTGACAGGAAGTGGTAAAACCGAAGTCTATATCAAATTAATTAAGAAAGTTATAAAAAAAGGTAAAACAGCTATATTATTAGTTCCAGAAATTACTTTAACTGCTCAAATAGTTGAAAGATTTTATAAAAGATTTGGTAACGATGTAGCTATTTTTCATAGTGCTTTATCTGAAGGTGAAAAGTATGATGAATATTTAAAAATACTAAGAAAGGAAGTTCATATTGTTGTAGGAACAAGAAGTGCTATCTTTACACCTTTAGAAAATTTAGGCATTATTATTTTAGATGAAGAGCATACTGAAAGTTATAAGCAAGATACAACTCCAAGATATCATGCAAGAGATATTGCTAAGTTTCGTGCTGAGTATAATAATATTCCTTTAATTTTAGGAAGTGCGACACCAACTTTAGAGACAATGGCAAGAGCTTTAAAAGGAGTATATAAATATTTAGAATTACCTAATCGAGTTGGAACTTCTAGATTACCAGATATTAAAATAATTGATATGGCAGAAGAAGTAAAGCAAAGAAATTTTATTTTTAGTTCAGTTTTAAAAGATAAAATTAAAGATAGGTTAGAAAAACAAGAACAAACTATTTTACTTCTTAATCGAAGAGGATTTTCGACAATAATTACTTGTTCTAATTGTGGTTATACATATAAATGTCCTTATTGTGATATTACAATGACTTATCATAAGAGTTCAAATAATTTAAGATGTCATTATTGTGGTTATACCGTTTTAAAAAGTGATAAATGTCCAGAATGCCATGATGCTACTTTAAATTATTATGGACTAGGAACAGAGAAGTTAGAACTTGAGTTAAAAAATATGTTTAAAGAAGCAAGAATAGTTCGAATGGATACTGATACAACAAGTAAAAAAGGTTCTCATAGCAAAATTATTAATGATTTCAAAGACCATAAATATGATATTTTACTTGGTACGCAAATGATTTCCAAAGGACTAGATTTTCCTTTAGTTACTTTAGTTGGAGTTATTAATGCTGATGCAACGCTAAATATTCCTGATTTTCGTTCAGGAGAGAAAACTTTTGCTTTGTTATCTCAAACAGCTGGAAGAGCAGGAAGAAAAGATTTACAAGGAGAAGTAATATTACAAACATTTAATAAAGATAATTATATTTTAAATTGTGTTAAAGAAAATGATTATAAGAGATTTTATCAATATGAAATGAATAATCGTCATAAACTAAATTATCCTCCTTATTATTACTTATGTAGTATTAAAGTATCTAGTAAAGATTATGATTTAGCTAGTAGTGAAACTAATAAAGTAAAAAAATATTTAGAAAGTCATCTAAGTGCAAACACAATTATTTTAGGGCCGACTACAGCATCTGTCTTTAAAATTAATAATGTTTATAATTTTCAAATAATTATTAAATATAAAAAAGATGATAAGCTTTATAAATCTTTAAAAGAACTTGACAATATTTTTGCACTTAATAATAAAGTTAATATAAGCATTGATACTTCGCCGATGAGAATTTAGTTAAATTTTGTATTTATTAATCGATGTGCTATAATACGATGAAAGGTGATGAAAATGGAACAAAGATATAGTTGGAAACAAATGCCTGAGGTTTATCATGCTAGTTATTATAATGATATTGATATTAAAGCAAAGAGTATTTTTGTAGTTGTAGATAAAGTAACTGGAAAAAGTTATCTTTTTCCTAAAAAATTTACTAATGAAGGTATTTTTATAGATGACGAACTATAGAATCAAGAATTTTTTAATTGGGCTTGTAGTACAGCTCCAGATTTTTGTATTAGAGTTCCAAAGGAATTTTTAACAAAAGAGTTAATTGAGATATGCCTTAATAATACTTCTTACCCCGAATTTATCAAAAGAGTTCCTAATTTGACTAGAAATCAATGTGAAAAATTTGTTAAAAGATTTCCAACTGCTATTAAATATGTACCTAATGAATTTAAAAGTCCAGAAATGGCTAAAGAAGTATTAAAGGATTATCCCGAATTATTAATTTATTTTCCTATAAATTATGTTGATGATACTACACGAAGTGAATGTTATACTCATGTATCTTTTGAATATAAAGTACTTTTTATTGAAAAAGGTTATATGGATAAAACAATAGGTGGAACATTATTATCAAGTCAAATGTTAATGGATTTAATTGATGAATTTCTTAGAGCAGGATATAGATATAAAAAAATTTTGAATTCTATACCTTGGAGTAAAATACCTAAAAATTTATTTACAGAAGAGATTTGTTTAAAGTTGGTAAAAAATGAAGCCGCTTGTATTTCCATTATTCCTCAAAACTTTTACAAAATGGCTGTTAAACATAATCTTAAAACCTTAAAGTATTTAGATGACAATTTTAAAACTTCTGAAATGTGTTTAGAAGCAGTTACTTTTTATCCAGAACTAATTAATGAAGTTCCACCTAATATTTTAAACGAACAATTTCTCTTAGACTTACAAGCTAAAGAAGTACCTATTTTAGGGAAAAATAAAAACTATATTGATGAATGTTTAAGATTAAATCAGCTAATGAATGGAGTAATAAATCTTGATTTCCAAAAAGAAATTTTAGAACAATTATATAATGAAATACCACAAGAAATAAAAAATATAAATATTAATAATTTAAGTATTTATTTTTCTATTCCAGCATTAAAACAAATTACTGATTTAGGTATAACTAATTTAGGAGAATTGTTTGTTCGAGGAAAAACTTTAGAATTTATCAATTACTTTAAAAGTTTAGAAGTTTATAACGAAGTAATTAATACAATTGGTTTATTAAGATGTAAGTATTTTGGTGAAAAGCCAGTAATTTCTATAAATGCAGAAAAATTCAAACAAAATGAAGAAGCTAATTTTTATTGCTCACTTGGCTTATCAAAGCGCTGTACTAGTTCTTTAATTAGAAGTAATTTTTGTAGTAATTCTAAAGAATTCTTTACTAAAATTGAGGAGCTTGATATTGAAGATAAATTGGGGAAAATGAGAAATTTAGGAGAAAAAGGAATAAATGAAATATTAGTCAAAGCAAATATTATTATTAGGTTTTATCATTTAAATGATAAAAAGATTATTGCTAGTAATTTGAAAGATGATACAGAAGAAAATTCATTAAATTCTAGTGAATTCGAAGAGTTATATAAAGAATTGCAATCTTTAAAGGAAGAAAGAGCTAAATTAGATTCTGAAATTGATATGGTTTTGGAAAAAATTCAAAGAAAATTACAAAATAAAAACGAAAGTGGTGTTGCAAAATTAGAACTAAGCAAGAATTAATTGAAGAAATAAAAAAACAAATAGAAATAACAAAATTAGAAATAGAAGAGAAAAAAATAATTTTGAATAAATTGATTGAGCAACTTGAAGAGATTGATGAAGAAGATTAAAGATTGACATTTCTTGACATTTTAGGATTTTATTTAGAAGATTTAAAATAAAATCTTCTTTTTTAGTTTTATATTTCTTAAAATAATAGTAAAATTAATGTATAATAGTTCATTAAAAAGAGGTGGGAACTATGTTTTCATATCAAGATATTAAAATCAATTATAAATTTATTAATAATAACTCTAAAGAGAGTTTAGTCTTTTTACATGGCTGGGGACAAAATATTGAAATGATGGATTTTATAGCAGAGTCTTTCCAAAAAGAATATAATGTTTTAATAGTTGACTTACCAGGACATGGAAAAAGTGAAGAACCAAAAACTGTTTGGGGACTTGTTGACTTTGCTTTGATGGTTAATAGTTTAGTTGAGTCTTTAAAACTTAAACATATTACTTTAGTTGGACACTCTTTTGGAGGGAAAATCTCGATTATTTATGCCGCTAAATACGAAGTTGATAATTTAGTCCTTCTTGCCAGTCCTTATAAAGTAGCTATTACAAAACTTTCTTTAAAAACTAAAATATTTAAGCGTATTTGTAAAATAAAATGTTTATCAAAGTATAGCGAAAAACTAAAAAAGAAAGTTGGTTCGACTGATTATCGTAATGCGACACCGATGATGCGAAATGTTTTAGTGAAACACGTTAATACTGACGTTACAGATTTTTGTAAGAAAATAAAAGCTCCCACAATAATTATTTGGGGAACTAATGATACAACTGTGGGTATTGAAAATGCTTATGAATTAGAAAAACTAATTAAAGATAGTGCAGTTATTCCTTATGATGGTGGAACACATTTTGCTTATTTAGAAAACCGTGGAAAAACAATAGCGATAATTGATTCGTTATTAAGGAGGTAAAAAAATGAAAACTATTTTTCTAGCATCATTAGTTGTTTATTCAATATATTTATATTCCAAATTAACGACTAACTTCCATGCTTTACAACAAAATAGGTATAATAGAGGAAATAAATATCTAAAATGGGTTAAAAATAATATTAATAAAAATTATCTAAATATAGAATTATTGATTGTTTTTATTCCAATACTTATTTTTATTGATTATAAATATGCTGCTATGTTATTTAATTCTCTATACTTTATCATAGCTATCTTCAGTATTACCAAAAATAATAGAAAAGCCACAAAAATACCTTTAAAATATACAAGTAGAATTATAAGACTTTATTTGACATTTACTATAATTTATGTCGTATTAATTTCTTTAATGATGATTAATTTTAATAGTGATTATTTGATCGTTTATTATATAATTTTAGCTCTTTTCTCTTATTTTAATAATTTAGTAATGCTTTTTGGAAATCTAATTAATGTTCCAATCGAAAAAGTTATTGGTAACCATTATAAAAAGATGGCAAAAAAGAAGTTAAATTCTTTAACTCATATGGATGTTATCGGCATAACAGGAAGTTATGGAAAAACGAGTAGTAAAAATATTTTATGTACAGTGTTAAATTCTAAATATAATGCTTTTATGACACCAAAAAATTATAATACACCTTTTGGTCTTACTTTAACTATCAATAATGAATTAGACAAATTTAATGATTATTTTATTGCGGAGATGGGAGCTTGTAAAAAAGGAGAAATTAAAGAATTATGTCATCTTGTTAAACCAAAATATGGAATTATTACGAAAATTGGTCTAGCTCATTTAGAAACATTTAAAAGTGAAGAAAATATTATTAAAACAAAGTTTGAACTAATTGAGTCATTACCTCATGATGGTGTTGGAATATTAAATATGGATGATCCTAAACAAGTTAATTATCAAATAAAAAATGATTGTAAGATTTTATGGATTGGGATTAATAATAAGAAAGCTGATGTCTATGCGACAAATATCAAATTAGAAAATAATAAAACTACTTTTGATTGTCATTTCAAAGGTGATAAAAAGAAATATCAGTTTACGACTAATTTATTGGGGCAAGCAAATATATATAATATCTTAGCGAGCATCGTCTTAGGCTCTTACTTAGGAATATCAAAAAAAGAACTCCAAAATGCGGTAAAAATAGTAAAACCAGTGGAACATCGCCTAGAGTTAAAAAAATATTATGATATGTATTTAATCGATGATGCCTATAACGCCAATATTGATGGGGCAAAGATGGCCCTAGATGTTCTAAAATTAACAAATGGTAAAAAAATAGTTATATCTTCTGGTATAATAGAGTTAGGTTCTAAAAGTTATGAAATAAATAAAGAATTAGGAAAATATATGTATAATACATGCGATGAAGTTATTTTAATTGGTAAAGAGCAAACAAGACCAATTTATGATGGATTAATTGAAAAGAAATTTAATAAAGAGAATATTCATATACTTAATAATATAATGGATTCATTTAAACTATTAAATGAATTAAAAGATAAAGAAACTTATGTATTATTACAAAGTGATTTACCAGATATATTTAATGAGAAATGAGGAGTGATTTTAAATGAAAATTAAAGTTGGTGTTATATTTGGAGGTAATTCTGTTGAACACGAAGTAAGTATTATTACGGCTGTTCAAGCTATGGAATATATGGATAAGGAAAAATATGAAGTGGTGCCAATATACATTTCTAAAGATAGAAATTGGTATACTGGTGGAGAACTTTTTAAGATGGAAACTTATAAAGATTTAGATAGAATTGATGAAAAAGCTTTATTAGTAAGCTTAGTAAAAAAAGATGATAACTTTGCATTAGTAAAAATGAATGGCTTATTTAAAAGTATAGTAGAAACTATTGATGTAGCTTTTCCAATAGTTCATGGTAAAGGTGTTGAAGATGGAACTTTAGTAGGCTACTTAGAAACTTTAGGTATTCCATATGTTGGTTGTGATGTTTTAGCTTCTTCTTTAGGACAAGATAAAGTAGTGCAAAAACAAGTTCTTCAAAGTGAGAATATTCCTGTTGCGCCATTTATTTGGTTTTATGAAAATGAGTACTTAAGTGATAGTGATAAGATTTTAGAAAATATAAAAAATTTAGGTTATCCAGTTATTGTAAAACCTGCAAGACTAGGTAGTAGTATTGGTATTACTTATGTAAATAGTGAGAAGGATATTGAAGAAGCCATTAATGTAGCAATTAGTTATGATGAAAAGATTGTTGTTGAAAAAGTAGTACCTAATCTATTAGAAGTAGATTGTGCTGTAGTAGGAAATCATGATAATGCCGAAACTAGTTTAATTGGGGAAATGTTAACGGAAAATGAATTTTTAACTTTTGAAGATAAGTACTTATCTGGTAGTGGTAAAAAAGGTGCATCTAAATCTAGTCCACTTAGTACAGGATTTAGAATACCTGCTAAGTTATCTAAAGAAGTTGAAAATAAAATCTATGAAGTAGCACTGGCTTCTTTTAGAGCATTAAATTTAAAAGGTGTTACGAGATTTGACTTTTTAGTTAATAAAAAAACTAATGAAGTATTTGTTAATGAACCAAATACTATTCCTGGTTCTCTTGCTTTCTTCTTCTTTACAAAAAAAGGAATTAGTTATACAGAATTATTAGATAAATTGATTACTTTAGGAATTAAAGATTATAAAAATAATAGTAAAAAAATAACTTCTTTTGAATCTAATGTATTATCGACATATAATGGCTCAAAGGGTGCTAAAGGAAAGTTGAGTTAATGTGAGTGTATCATCTTTATGGTGCAATCACATTTTTTATTTTATGTTACTTTTTTTAAATTCTTCTTTGTGCTAAAATAAAATCCTAAAAAAGGAGTATGTTTTTTAATGGTAGATAGTATAAAAATAGGACAATTTATTCAAGAAGAGAGAAAAAAGATAGGTTTATCTCAAGAAGAATTGGCAAATAAGCTTTTTGTTACAAGACAGGCAGTTAGTAAATGGGAACAAGGAAAAAGTCTTCTTGGATATGATTTAATCCAAAAAATATGTGAAATTTTTAATATAACCACAAATGAATATTTTCTTGGAGAAAGAACGAAAAAAGAAAATAAAAAAGAAATAAATAATATTCCAATAAAAATATTAAAAGAAGAAAAAAAGAAACAAAGAAAAATATTTTTTATTTCCTTTGCAATTATTATATTATTAATTTTATTATTTTTCTTCTTTTATTTTTTCAATACATATAAAAAAGTAGAAGTTTATTCAATATATGGACAAGATGAAAATTTTAAAATAAATAACTCAAATGCTTTTATTTCTAATGATAGAAGTTATATAAATTTAGGAAATATAGAAACTGAAAAAGAGATTGTAAAATTAAATTTATATTATTTAAAAGAAGATAGTAAAAGAGAAATGTTTACTAGTTCTTGTCGAAGAAAAGATAATTGTTCTTCGTCTAGTTTTGGTGGTTCAATAATGCAAGTTAGAGGAGGAGATGCTGAATATTTTACTTATGAAGAAATTCCATTAGTTATAGAAAATTTATATGTAGATATATCTTATTACGAAAATAAAGATGATAAAGAAGAAAAGATTGCTACGATAAAACTATATTTTACGAAGTTATATACTAATAATAATTTATTTTTCTTCTATGATAAAGAAGAAGATAGAGAACCAATTATTTTTGAAAATGATGTATTTAAAGATAAATTACAAAAAAAAGTTATAAGTGAGGGATTTAAATACGAAATAGAAGAAGATACTGAAAATGAAGTATATATAAAAAAATATAAGGATAATATTATTGTAAAGTTTTATCTTAGTCCTAATTATATAATGGTTGTGGATGAAAAAAAAGAAGAATGGTTTATATATGATTATGAATACAAAGATTATCGTTTTACAAAATATAAAGGCAATGAAACTATTTCGTCATCTACTTTATTTAATGGAAAAATAACTTGCTTTGAAGGAGATTGTTCTAATCATTTAGATTATTGTAATTATTACATGGACAAATATATTAATCCTTTAATTGATTTTTAATAGCAACCATTGGTTGCTTTCTTTGTGAAGTGAAATTTGTTATTTTATTTTCAAGGAGGAGGTGAAAATGTTATGAAGAAATATTTGATTATAACTTTTGTACTATTTATTGCTTTTAGTTCTAATGTAAATGCCAAAGAAAACGTTTATTTTACAAGTTCAAATGGAGTAGAAATGACAGAACTTCAATATAATAATATTAAATCTATTCATGGTGAAGAATTTTTAAATAGTATGGACTTAGAAACTTTTAATAAATATTATGAATTTTATAGTTCAAATAATTTAAAAATTGAAAAAGAAACCAATGTCAATCAAATTTTACCATTCTCAGATAATATCTCAACAGAATACAAAGAATTATCAATTACTAAATCATCAATTTTAGGTAAAAATATGATTACAGTTCATCTCAATTGGAAAAAACCTCCAAAAATTAGAAGTTATGATGTCTTTGGCTTTAGGACCAATTTTAGTTATGCTAATGTAACAACAAAAGTTAATTATTATGGGGCATATAACGAATTAACTAATAATATAAAACAAAAAGTTAATGGTTATGGCATTTTTATTAAACTACCTACAGATAGTGAAAATATTTCTATGCAAATTTCTTTTAAAACATCAGCAAATGGTAGGGTTTATGCAAGTTATCAACATGCAGTACAAAATATATCTTTAAATGATAGTACTAATTATAGTTTGTCAACCACCCTGCACTGAAAGTACAGGGCTTGGATTACGACTGGAAGTCGT
>CAOJBM010000031.1 GCA_948329525.1 uncultured Mycoplasmatota bacterium | reverse complement strand
CTTTGCACAGCTTTTCAACAGAAAAAACTACTCACTTAGGTGTGAATAGTTACAAAATTTGGTTATAAAGAAGAATAAATTTCTTTCTTTTTTTATGAAATATAGTTATAATACTTATTTAAGGTGGTTTCTATGAATAGTATTATTTTAAAAAATGTATCTTTTAGTTATGATAATCAAACTATTTTTAAAAACTTTAATATGACTTTAAAGAACTATAAAACTTATTCAATTATAGGTGCTTGTGGTAGTGGTAAGTCAACTCTAGCAAAAATTATTGCAGGAATTATTCCATATGAGGGAGAAGTATTACTAAATAATGAGTTATCAAACGATAAAGTTACTTTAGTTAATGAAGAAGTAAAAGTAAATAATATAGATGAATTAGAAATATCTAGCCTATTAGTATATTTTAATATAGAAGAGTTAAAGAATAAGAAATTAAGTAGAAAAGATAAGATGGTAATTGCTATTATGAAGGCTTTACACTTGAAAAGAGAAGTATTAATACTAGATAATATTTTTAATTACTTAGATAGTAGTTTTAAAAAGAAATTAATAAAATATCTAAAAGATAATAATATTACTTTGATAAATATTGTTAGTAATGAAGAGGATACTTTATATACAGATTATTTAATAGTATTATATAGAGGTGAAATAGCTATTGAAGGACCTACTTTATCTGTTTTTAAAGAAGAAAAATTAATAAGAAGATTAGGATTTAATCTGCCTTTTTATGTGGATTTATCTATTCAGCTTGGACTTTATGGCTTATTAGATGATATTTATTTAAATAAGGAAGCGATGGTGAAGAATATATGGAAATAGAATTTAATGATGTATCAATAGACACTTTAAATAATATTTCTTTTAAGGCTTTGAAAGGAGAAATATTAGTTTTAATATGTGATGACAAACAAGCTATTCTAGATTTATTATTACTTCATCAAAAACCCACTAATGGAAGTGTCTTATTTGATAAAGAGGAATTTAATAAAGATAGTAATAGTAACACTATAAATGAGATTAAAATAAAAATAGGTCTTATTAAAAATTATACTGAAAAGAAATTTTTAACTAATAGTGGGCAAGAAGAACTAGAATTATATATCAATCCTTCAACTAAGGAAAAAGATAAAAAGTGTCTTAATGCTTTAAAATTAGTTAATTTATCCCCAACTATTTTAGAAAGAAATACTAATAGTTTATCATCAATAGAAAAAAGTAAATTAAGTCTAGCTTGTACATTAATATCTAATCCTTCATTAATAGTATTAGATAATATTGAGTTTGGAATGAACTATGGTGATAAGAAAAACTTGAAAAAATTATTAATTAAGTTGAAAGAAAGATATAAAAAGACTATTATTGTAATTAGTAAAGACATTGATTTTTTGACATTACTTGTTGATAATTATCTAGTTATTAACAAGGGAAGTATTTGTTTAAGTGGAACTAAAAAAGATTTTTATAATGAAAAGTTGTATAATTATTGTGCCAAACCAAAAATTGTTGAATTTATCAAATATGTTAATAAGAAAGGGCATCAAATTGAAGAATATACAGATTTAAAAGAATTGATAAAAGGTATTTATCGTGATGTTTAAGGTGGCTAGATGAAATATTTAATAACAATAGCTTATGATGGAAGTAAATTTTTTGGTTTTCAAAGATTAAATAAAGGAGTTTCAGTCCAAAAGGAATTAGAAGATGCCTTGACTAAAATTAATAAAAAGTCTGTAGAGATAAAAGGTGCTGGTAGAACAGATAGAGGAGTTCATGCACATGGGCAAAAAGCCTCGTTTGATTTGAGTATTGAGATTCCAAGTGAAAGACTAAAAAATGCTATAAATTCTCTTCTTAGTGATTATATTTATGTAAAAGATTGTAAGACAGTAGCTGATGACTTTCATGCAAGATTTAATGTGAAAAAGAAAAAATATGTATATAAAATTAATTTAGGAGAATATAATCCTATTATAGCAGATTATGCATTTTGGTGTCCGTATAAGTTAGATATTTCCAAAATGAAGAAATGTGGGAAATTGTTTTTGGGTGTTCATGATTTTCGGAATTTTGTTTCAGGGGAAAGAGCAAATTATACAGCTATTATTTATGATATTAGTTTTAAAAAAAAGAAAGATATCTTAGAAATAGGTTTTACAGGCAAGAGTTTTTATCGCTATATGGTAAGAAATTTAGTAGGAGCGATGATTGAAGTAGGCAGAGGCAAAGAAACGCTTGATAAGGTCAAAGAAATGCTAAAAAATAAGAAAAATATGTCTTTATTTACATCTCCTGCTTGTGGACTTTATTTAGAAGATATAGAATATTAGTCCTTTGTTATTTAGAATAGAAGTGCTATTATAGCAATGCAGTAAAGGAAGAGAAGTATGGAAAAGTATAAAAGAAATAATTTAAGGGCAGTTATGGGATTATCTGCGCTATTGTGCTTAACAGGATATGGTGAAGAAAATAAATCTGTAATGTATTTAGGCTATCAGACGGAAACAGATGCAATTTATTTCTCTTCTTTCGATGATGAGATAACTTATAATGGTATGATATCTTATGACAATCTAGAAAAAGGTACTATAAAAATAGTTACTTTAAAACAAGGTGATGTGATTTATGAGCCTAAACTTATGGGAGTTTATCTAAATAAAGTAGAACCTATGTATACACCTTCTTACTCGGATTTATATTATATTGACTTTGAGTCAGGTATTTCATTAATACAATACCATTGGAACTCACTTGATACTACTACAAAACCAACTGTAGAAAGAGGAGAGAGTTTAGAAATAGTAGAAGAAGAAAATCTATTTTATTATGTTTTTCAATCTGGCTGGCTTGAAGAAGAGTATCCAATAGATGAATTAATTGCTTTCTATAATGAAAAAGTAAGAGAAAATACAGATAATAAAGAATTAGAATTGACTTATTAGAAAAATTTCCTAAAGTTGTTGACTTTTTGCTTAATTTTGCTATAATTTTAACTGGTACATTTTATTTATTGAAACACAAAAACCCTGGGAAAGTTTGAAGTGTAGATATAAAGAAAGGAATTATATTATGAATACATTTATGGAAAAGAAAGAAACTGTTGAACGTAAATGGTACGTAATTGATGCCGAAGGAGTTAGTTTAGGAAGACTTGCTACAAAAGTAGCTACAGTTTTAAGAGGAAAACATAAACCAACATATACTCCTCATATTGATTGTGGCGATTACGTTATCGTTATTAATGCAGAAAAAGTAAAATTAACAGGAAATAAATTATCAGATAAGTATTACTATGACCATAGTAGATATGCTGGTGGTTTAAGAGAAAGAACAGCTGGAGAAATGATTGAAAAATATCCAGAAGAAATGGTTGAAAGAGCTATCAAAGGAATGTTACCTAAAGGAAGATTAGGTAGACAAATGTATACAAAGTTATTTGTATATGCAGGACCTGAGCACAAACAACAAGCTCAAAAACCAGAAGAAATGAAAGTTAATTAAGGAGGACTTAAATTATGGCTAATAAACAAGTATGGACAGCAACTGGAAGAAGAAAACGTTCAAGTGCTCAAGTAAGATTAACTAGTGGTAGTGGAAAGATTACTATAAATGGTGTAGATGTTAATGACTATATGCCATATGCAACATTAGTTATGGATTTAAAACAACCTTTAGTAGCAACAAATAATGAAAGTAATTTTGATATTGATGTTACTGTTAAAGGTGGTGGCTTTTCTGGTCAAACAGGAGCTATTAGATTAGGTATTACTAGAGCTTTATTATTATTTGATGCCGATGCTGACCAAGGTCGAGAAGATGCTTATAGAAAAGTATTAAAGACTGCTGGTTTTGTTACTCGTGACCCTAGGGTTAAAGAAAGAAAGAAACCTGGTCTTAGAAAAGCTCGTCGTGCTCCACAATTCAGTAAACGTTAAGACAGTATTCGAAATTTTAAAAGTCCGTTATTCGGGCTTTTTTGTATGATAAAATCTTATTTTAAAATAAAGTATATTACAATAAGTATTTTCTAAATAAGAAGTTTTATGATACAATTTCTATAGGAAGTGGTAAATATGGATTATGAAATAATATTTGAATCAGAAAGAATATATTTTGTTCTATTGACGGAAACGCTTGCTAGTGATTATTTAGCTATGGTTAATGATATAGAAGTTCAGAAATTTATTAGCCATAAAAGAAAAATATATACTCTTGAAGATGAAATAGAATGGGTAAATGAAAAGATTAAAGATAATGCTATTATTTTTTCAATGATAGAAAAAGAAACAAATGAATTTATTGGTAATATTGAAATAATGGAAATAAAGAATAATATTGGCGAAATAGGAATTTCAATAATACCAAAAAAACAAAATAAACGCTTTGGTCAAGAAGCAATAAAAAGATTAATAGATTATTCATTTGTTAATTTAAATTTAGATGGATTAGATTTGAATGTTTATAATTTTAATTCAAGAGGAATTAAATGCTATGAAAAAATAGGATTTGTTAAAGATGGTATTGGCAAAACAGAAGAAGATATTCATATGAGTTTTAAAAAATAAAAATGGTTTAATATTTTTTTGTGGGATAGAATATAAAAACGAAAACATAAAGAATTATGTAATAATATTCGAAAATTTTGGGAAGTCCGTTATGGGGGCTTTTTTTATGTTGTATTCAAAATTTAAAGACATCTTTTTATAAATAAAGTATAATAAATATATAAACGAAATGAGTGAAAATAATGTCATTAATTGAAAAATTGAGTACAAGTTATAAATATGTTTGTGAAAATTCTAAATATGTAAAAATTAATTATGAAAAAGTTGATGAAATGATTAAAAAAATTGAAGAATCCAAGATAAGTTATTGGTTAGACTCTAATCCTTTTAATATTTTAGATATGGATTTAGAATCTATTATCAATTTTTTGTTTGTTTATCATGCTATAGGGGATTATTGTCTTTGGGGTAATTCCAAATGGGAAATTGCGACTCCTTTAGGAAAATTAGATGGTACTTATGCAATTATTTATTTAATAATTAATAGAATTAAAGAACAAAAAAGTTTTAATTTAAGTTTTGAAGAATTTAAGAAATTTTTAGAAGGTAATGTTGAAATACCATTATTAGAAGATAGATATAAAAATTTAGTACAAATGAATAAATTTATTAAATTACAAAATAAGTCTTTTTATGAATTAATAAAAGATTATGATAGTGATATAAAATTATTAGAATTCATTGTAGAAAATTTTAAGTATTTTGAAGATATATCAATATATAATGGTTTAGAAGTATACTTTTATAAAAGAGCTCAATTATTAACCTCTGACTTATTGCACGTAATGGAGTCAGTTGAGAAAAAGAAGGTTGATTATTCTCATTTAATAGGTAGTGCTGATTATAAAATCCCTCAAGTAATGAGATGTTATGGTATGTTAGAATTTACTGATGAATTAAATGAAAAAATAGATAATCAAATAGAATTATTAGAAAATAGTGAAGAAGAAATAGAAATTAGAGCAAATGATTTAGAAATAATAGATTATATATATGAGAAATTAGGAAAGAGATATTCGAAAATGGCTATAAATGACTTTATTTGGTTACTTGGTTAAGATAAGACTAAAATGAACAAGCCATATCATAGAACGTTAACAAATCATTATTAAAATGAAAAGCTAATATAATAATAAAAGGATAGTGAGGTAAAAAAATGATTGATATTCAAAAAGCAAAAGTTGCATTTAAAAAATTTTTAGAAAAGTATAATAATCGAGAATCTTTAGGGTTTAATTTAAAGGTGATTCATACTTATAACGTTGTAGAAAATGCCAAGACAATAGCAGTAAACTTACATTTATCAGAAGAAGATATCGAACTTGCCGAATTAATAGCTCTATTACATGATATTGGACGTTTTGAGGAATTAAACTTTTTAAGTCAGTTTGATAGTGTGAAATTTGACCATGCTTCATATGGGTGTAAAATGTTATTTGAAGATAATTTAATTAGAGATTTTATTGATGATAATAGTTATGATGATATTATAAGAATTGCTATTGATAATCATAGTAGATTAAATATTCAAAATGGGTTAAATGATAGATTTTTGTTACATGCTAAAATTATAAGAGATGCGGATAAGCTAGATAATTTTCGAGTAAAAAAAGAAGAGAAAATAGAGGCAATATTTCCGGGAAAAGTAAAATCTATCGAAGAAATGGAAAATTCTAAAATTTCTGATAAAGTTTATGAAACTATAAAAAATAAAAAATGTGTTGATATTCACGATAGAGTAACTATTCTTGATTATTGGTTATGTGTTTTAGCATTTATATTTGATTTAAATTTTAAGGAATCTTATGAGATTATAAAAGAAAAAAACTATGTGAATATTCTTATAGATAGAATTAAATATAAGGATGAAGAAACAAAAAAACGTATGGAAGATATTAGAAATATTATGAATGAATATATTAATAGGAAAATAAGTTTTTCTTAAAAATAAGTATCTTTCTAGACTTTCCCCTAAAAATTTAGTACTATTATAACTACAGGAAGTGATTTTGTGAAAATATATGTTTATCTTGATGAAAGCGGCTCAATTCACAAAAATAGTAACACTAAATATTTTGCAGTTGGGGGATATTTTATTTTAAAAAATGATAAGAATAAAGTTATATCTTTATATAGGAAAATAAATAAAAGTATCAAAGATAATAGGAATATAGCTTTAGATAAAGAAATAAAGTCTTATGATATGACCAGTGCTGAAAAAATAGAAATATTTAATTATGTTCAAGATATTGATTCTTTTTATGGATGTGCTAAGATATTTGATAAACAAGTAATGAAAAAGGAAATAATTGAGTCGAATATATTCTTCAATTATGCCGTAAAATTACTTTTTAACGATTGTATTATACCTCTTTTGAATCTCAGTCAAATAAAAGATAATATTCTATTTATCGTAAGTGTTGATAATAGAAATATAAGAATTGGAGAATTAAATAACTTAGAAACATATTTAAAAACAGAATTTTGTTTAGAAAATTTAGATTTTAAAATTACATACTATGATTCTAGAACTAATTATGGTATTCAATTAGCCGATTTAATTATAAATACTTTTTATAATTCTTATAAAGATAAAAAAATAGTAAAAGAAGTTTTACCAATCTTAAAAGATAAAAATTTTCGAATAAGCATTTTTCCTGGTTATAAAACTAAGGGTAGAACACAAAAAATTGCATATAATACTAAAGAGAACATTTGACAAAAGCTTAAAACTTATGTTAGAATGCTCTTACAAGACCTAGGAAAGGCAGCTAAAAGCTAAACGTATGTTAAGTACGTTGCCTCCTAGGCATTTTTATTGTTATAAATTATTCTTCAGTATCTTCAAAAAATTTACCTATAGGAGTATCTAAAACAACGGAAATCTTATACAAAGTTTTTAAAGATATTCCTTCTCGACCACCTTGTGTTTCAAATCTTCTTATATAATCAGCAGAAATACCTATATCAATAGCTAGTTGCTCTTGGGTAATTCCCACTAGCTTTCGATATTTGCGAACGTTTTTAGATATTATTATATTTAAATTTTCTACAAAATAGAACTCTCTTTTAAATGTAGTCATAAACTTTTCACCTATAATTAATATAGACTAAAACCTAAAAATTATCTGTTAAGTATTGCTTAACAATCAAATTATGACTATTTATTAAGTAATATAAAAATAAAAGATTTAAATGAAAAGCTTTAAATCTTAATAATTAATTGATTTCTAGAAACTTATTAATTGGAGTGTCTAAAACGACAGAAATTCTATATAAAGTTTTAATAGACATACCTTCTTTACCTTCTTGTGTCTCAAATCTTCTTAGATAATCAACAGAAACACCAATATCAATAGCTAATTGTTCTTGAGTAATTCCCACTAATTTTCTATATTTGCGAACATTTTTTGAAATTACAATATTTAAATTTTCCATAAAATCAAACTCTCTTCTAAATGTAGTCATACTTCTTATCACCTATAATTAATATAGACCAAATTAAAAAATTTATCTGTTAAGTACACTTCATAAAATGTGCTATAATGTTATTGGTGGTTTAATGGTATTTAAGGTATATAAAAATATAAAAAATAAGTTAAATAGCTTTAGATACCAATCTTTTGGATTAATTTCTTTTATCACTATTAGCTTGTTTCAAAAAAGAATAATGAAAGAAAACAACGAAATAACAAAGAAAATTATTGATTTTATTAAATATAAATAAAGAAATTGTATATATTTTATTAGGGGTTTTATGAAAAAGATATATTACGTTTTATATGTTATTTGCTTACTTTTATTAACTACAGTCTTAGTTTATGCTAAAGTAAGTGATTACAAATTAAGTGGAAAAAAAGTTGTAATTGATGTTGGACATGGTGGTCTTGATGTTGGAACTATATACCATGAAATTTATGAAAAAGATATTAATTTAGGAATAGCTTTGAAATTAAAAGAAAAACTAGCTAAAGAGGGAGTTACAGTTTATATGACAAGAGATGAAGATTATGATCTTGCTTCTCCTAATGCTAAAAGAAGAAAAAAATCGGATTTTGATAATCGAATAAAATACATTAATGAAAGTAAAGCTGATTTTTATATTTCCATACATATTAATTATTTAGATAATTCTAAATATAGTGGAGGGCAAGTTTTTTATTTAGATAATTCTTATGATTTAGCAATAAGTATTCAAGAGACATTTAATAAAGAGCTAAAATCAACTAGAGAAGTTAAAAAGATGAGTAATACTTATTATATGTATCGACAGTTAAATATTCCTGGTGTTTTAATAGAATGTGGTTTTCTATCAAATGCTTCGGAAAGAGCAAAGTTAACGACAGAAAGTTATCAAGAAGAAATTGCTAAAACAATAGTTAAAGGAATTATTAATTATTATTAGTTTCTAGTAATTAAAAATACTGTCAATATTATGTTAAATTAATTGCTAAATATGTACCTAAAAAAATAAATATTGTATCCTTAATATGGGAGTTGATAAAGTATGAAAATGTTGGATTTTAATAGTCCTATAAAAATTAAGTTAACAGAAACAGGATTAGCTATTTTAAAAAGTAAACATGATAATTTGTTTGAAAATGCTCCACATGCTAGAGAAATTTTAGGAGACTTTAAAGTGCCTGAAGTTGATGAAAATGGCTATACACAAATGATATTATGGGATTTGATAACTACTTTTGGTCCTTATATGTCTCATGGTAATGAAGCTATTCCATTTGAAAATAAAATTTTGATATCAGAAGAATATTTAAAAGAGCAAGAAAAAGGTATGACTTTATAGTTTTTTACTAAAATATTAGACATAACTCAAGTTTTAAATAAAGACTTGAGTTTTATTTAGATTTAAATATTAAAATTAGTAACATTATTAATTTCACTTATTTTTCACATTTTTATAACTAATAAATCACATAAAAACCATATCATTTATCTAGCTCATGTGATATAATTCAATAATAGGTGATAGCTATGGTAAAGACTTTTAAGACTTTAGATGAGCAGATTTCTATCTTAAAAAGTAAAGGTTTAGAAATTGATGATATTGATTATGCTAAAGATATTTTACTTCGAGAGAATTATTTCTTTATAAGTGGCTACAGGCATTTATTTTTAAAATCTTTTAAAGATAGAATGTTTATTCCAGGGACAAATTTTCGTGAGTTGTATGCCTTATTTAGTTTTGACAGACAGATAAGGAATATAATTTTTAAGAATTTGCTTATAATAGAAAATAATGCTAAAAGTATTTTTTCTTATGTCCTATCTAAAAAGTATGGTATTAAAGAAAAAAATTATTTAAACCCAGCAAATTTTAATCGTAGTCAAGATAAAGTTAAGCAAGTAAATGATTTACTAAAAAAAATGAAAAGGCAGATAAGAGTTAATGGAGTGCAACATACAGCTACTGAACATTATATGAATAATTATGGCTATGTACCTTTATGGATACTTGTTAAAGTTTTATCATTTGGTATAGTTAGTGAATTGTTTACGATATTAAAACCTGATGACCAGAAAGAAATAGCAGAAATTTATGGCGTGAGTGTAGAACAATTATTAGTATATTTACCGATTTTAGCGAACTTTCGAAATTTGTGTGCTCATGAAGATATAATTTATGAACATAAAACGCATAAAATTATTGAGAACACTAAATATCATGAATTATTAAGAATTCCAAGACAAGATGGGGAATATATATATGGTAAGGATGATTTATTTGCTTTAATTATAATTTTGAAGTTTATGCTAAGAGAAGATGATTTTACTTTATTAATTAATGAATTTGCTTATGAAGTTAATATACTAGAAGGAAAACTACATTCTATTAGTATTAATAAAGTATTAGATGCATCAGGTTTTCCAAAAAATTTTGAAGAAATAGCGAGGATTGATATGTATGGAAACTAAAAAGAAAAATTATTTTGTAGAAGCTTTAATTGTGGTTATTGTTGGAGTTCTAACTTTGTGTTTAGGAGTTGGAATGACTATTAAGTATTTTAAAGACCACCCTAATTCTGTGGAGGAGATAACAAATATTACGAAGACAGAGAAAGAAGTTACTGTAACTGATACTGGAATTGCTGATGCTGTTGAAAAAATTTATGATGCTGTTGTGACTGTTATTAATTATAAAAATGAAAAAGCTTATAGCTCTGGTACTGGTTTTGTTTATAAAGTAGAAGAAGATAAAGCTTATATCTTAACTAATTATCATGTAATAAATGGAGGTAATAAATTTACTGTTACTTTAACTAAGGGTGAAATCTTAGATGCAACTTTAGTAGGAGGGGACAAGTATAGTGATGTTGCAATACTAGAAGTATCTTCGAAAGATGTTAGTGTCATTGCAACACTTGGAAGTAGTGAGTCTGCTCGAGTTGGAGATACAGCTTTTGCTGTAGGTTCACCAGTTAGTGAAGAATATGGATGGACTGTAACAAGAGGAATATTGTCAGGAAAGGACCGTACAATAACTGTTAGTTTATCTAATTCAATGTTAAATAATGATACTGTAGCAATGAATGTAATTCAAACTGATGTTGCTATAAATAGTGGAAATAGTGGTGGCCCTTTATGTAATAGTAATGGTGAAGTAATTGGAATAACTTCTAGTAAAGTTGCTGCAACGGGTGTTGAAGGGATTGGCTTTGCGATTCCTATTGAAGATGCTTTAAATATTGCTTCAAAACTGGAAAAGGGAGAAGAAATAAAAAGACCATATATTGGAATTAATATGATGGAACTTGAAGCCGCTAAATATTATAGTGATGTGGAGATTCAAGCAGATTCTGGAATATTTATTAATTCAGTAGTAGATGATTCTCCAGCAGCTAAAGCAGGCATAAAAGCAGGAGATGTTGTTACTGAGATTGAAGGCAAAAAAATTGCATCAATTTCATCTTTTAGAAATGAGTTATATAAGCATAATGTTGGAGATGAAGTTAAAATGAAATTGATAAGAAACAAGAAAGAACAAGAAGTAACTGTCAAATTAGTAGCTAACTCATAAGAAAAAGAGTTAGTTTTTTAAATTTTGTTATATAATTAATTAAAGAGATGATTTTTTGTGGGAACAATTTACAGTTATATTGAAAAGTATGGTAATCGAAGTTATACGATTGAAAGATTTAATGATATTGATAATTTGGTTTATTCTGAACTTGCTTATATTGATTTTAAAGATATTGTAAGTGAGGATAGAAAGACGATTAGCTTACAAGATGCTGCTAATTTGTTTTTTAAAACTTATTCTTATAAGGAATATGCCAAGTTTGGAATTGCTTTTAGAGATTCTTATAAGTTATTGCTGGCAATTAAAGATAAGCCACGTTATAAAAATAATTTGTTATACAATTATGTCTATAAAGGGGATAGAGAAAGTCAGTTTTCTGCAATGTGTATTAAAGTTAAAGGTAAATTTACTTACGTTACTTTTGAAGGTACAGATCATTTACTAAGTGGTTGGAAAGAGGATTTTGCCATTTCTTATGAATTTCCTGTTAGATGTCAGAAGAGTGCTATGGATTATATTGGTAAGTGTTTGTCAATTTTAGACCATACAGTTTATATTGGAGGACACTCTAAAGGAGGAAATCTTGCAATGGTTGCTGGAATGTATGCTAAGTCGATTGATTATTTTAGGATAAAGAAAATTTATTGTAACGATGGACCTGGGTTTAGAGAAAAAGAACTTAATTCGGAAGAATTTGCGAAAATAACAAAGAAACTTGTTTGTATAATTCCTAATTATAGTGTAGTTGGGGTACTTTTAAATAAAAAGTGTGACAGCATTGTGGTTAAATCGACAAGAAAAGATGTTTTAGCTCATGCTTTATGTACTTGGTGTATTAATGATAAAGAGCTAGAAAAGGCTCCATTGAGTAAATTTAGTACAAATATTGCAAAAAGCATGAACGAGTGGATTAATGATTATACAGATGAAGAGAGAAGATATTTAACTGATACTTTATTTAATGCTTTATATGCTGCAAATATTGAAGACTTGTATGATATTGTAAATTTGAAGAAAATAATAAGTGTTATCAAAAGTGTAAAAGGCATGAATGATGATGCAAAAAAAGCATTTATTGACTTAATTGAATATAACTTAGGATATTGTATTAAAAACGCTTTAAATTAATGTATTAAAAACGCTTTAAATTAAATGACATTGTTGGGAATATATGCTATAATACTATCTGACAGGGGTGGTATTTATTGAGACTAGATCAATTAATAAATCAAGTAGTTGGATATAATAACTACTATGAAGGAGTAACATATCCATATAGGAATATAAAATATATATCTTCCGAGATAAGTGAAGAAAAATATTTACATATTTTTGAAGTGAAAGATAAATTTACTAATAAAATTTATAAAACAGAAATAAAAAATAATGGTGGGGCTTTACATAGTATTAGATGTAATTGTGACAGATTTAGAAGAAGTCAATCTTGTCCTCATATTGCAACAGTATTGTATTTTTATTCTGATGAAATATTTTCTAAAGAGTATGTCGACCCTTTAACAGCTTCTTTGAGTGTTTTAGATTTATTTGTTAATAATGATAAAAGAGAAATAAAAGAAAAACTTAATTTAGATTTTGAATTTGAATTTCATAATAATAGTATTTCTTTAAAGTTGTTTATTGGAGTTAAGAAATTATATACTCTTAATGATAATAAATTTTATAATTTTATGAGAGCTTATAAAAGGAAGCAAACTTTTGAATTTGGTAAAAATTTTACTTATGAACCAAACAAGCATTATTTTGATAAAGAAGATAAAGAAATATTTGATTTTATTTTAAATGGTGCTACCCAAGAAAATTATTATATGAGTCCTTTGGATATGAATGTTAGGGACTTTGAGTCAATACTATCTTTATTAAAAAATAGAACTTTTAAAATAGCTGGTTTAGGAGAAATAAATGGCATAGAAGAAGGAATGCCAACAAAGTATAAATTAGAAGAAACAAATGATAATTTTAAAGTAACTATTGAAGATTTTACTAATTACCATGTTTTATTGGAAAGTAAAAAATATGTTGTTTATAAGCATAATTTATATATTTTAAATGAGTTTGAAAGCAATTATTTAAAAGTGTTAGAACAACAAAGAATTAGTAGCTTAGAATTTAAGAAGGAAACAATAAATAAGTTTGGTGAAGGCTTGTTTCGAAAAATGAAAGGTAATATTGAAATAGATGAGGCGATTGTAGATATCGATTTACCTAAAGAAGTAAATACAAAGTTGTATTTTGATATTTTATATAGTAATTTGAAGTGTCAAGTAAAGTTTGATTATAGTGGTAAAGAAGTAAGCTATTATGAGAAATCTAATTTTTTAAGAGATAAGGAAACTGAAGACGAAGTCTATAGAGAAATACTCGGCTTTGGTTTTTTGGAAGAAAATAAGGAATTAGTTTTAGATGATGAAGAAGAAATTTATAGTTTTTTAGATGAGAATTTGTCACTTTTATCTGAAAAATATGAAGTATTTACTAGCAAGAAAATAGATAGTATTAATATTTTTAAAAAGATGAAAACTAATAATAATTTTTCTATTGGAGAAGATGGAATCTTGTCTTATAAATTTGATGTTGAAGGTTTAGGCTCAAATGAATTGAATGGTTTGTTTAAAGCTCTAAAAGCTAAGAAAAAGTATTATAAGCTTAAGAATAATAATGTGGTTTCTTTAAATGATAATGAAGAATTGTCTAATTTAAATGCTTTAATGCAAGATTTGGAGATAAGTGGTTCTGACATAGAAAATGGTAGTGCTGAAATACCTAAGTATAGAGCTTTATATATTGATAGCTTAAAGAATAATCGTTATAAGAATATTCATACTAATAATTTATTTGATGATTTTATTAAGAATTTTTCGAAATATAAAGATTTGGAAGTTTCTTTTGATAAAGATGATAGTAAAGTGCTTAGGGATTATCAAAAAGAAGGTGTAAGGTGGTTAACAACAATTTATAAATGTGATCTAGGTGGAATATTAGCTGATGAAATGGGACTTGGTAAAAGTATTCAAACAATATCATTTATTAAGCAAATTTTAAAAGAAAAGAAGGATGCTAAAGTTTTAATAGTAGCTCCAACATCTTTAATTTATAATTGGCAAAAGGAATTTGAAAAGTTTGGGAAAGATTTGAAATATGTTGTTGTAGCAGAAAATAAAGCTAAAAGAAAAGAAGTTTTAAATAATAAAGACAAATATAACATTTTTATTACTACTTATGGGTTAATTCGTAATGATAATGATGAATATGAAAATATGGATTTTGAGTTATGTGTAATTGATGAAGCACAAACTATTAAGAATTATCAAGCAGGAATGACTAGGGAAATTAAGAAAATTAAGAGTAAGTGTAAAATTGCTTTAACAGGTACACCTGTTGAGAATAATATTACGGAATTGTGGAGTATTTTTGATTTTATTATGCCTGGGTATTTGAATTCTTTGGCTAAGTTTAAAGAGAAATATAATGTTCATGATGTAGAAGAGGAAGATTTAGAAGTATTAAAGACTTTGAGTTTGCAAATTAAACCTTTTATTTTAAGAAGAAAGAAAAGTGAAGTAGCTGAGTCTTTGCCAGATAAGATTGAAAATAAGGTTTATATTGAATTGCCTAAGAAACAAAAACTTTTGTATATGAAAGAATTAGAAGATACTAAAAGAGAAATGGATGATATTATTGCTTCTGAAGGTTTTTTGAAGTCGAGAATTAAGTTGTTACAACTTTTAACAAAGTTAAGACAAATATGTATTGACCCTAGCGTTATGTATGAGAATTATGATGGTGAAAGAGCGAAGATTGAAGAGCTAGTAAATATTGTTAAGGATAGTATCGAAAATGGTCATAAGATGTTGATTTTTAGTAGTTTTAAAAGAGTATTGAAGAATGTTCAAAAGGATTTTGAAAAAGAAGGTATTTCTTCTTATATGATTGATGGAGATGTGAAAAATAAAGAAAGAGTTAAATTGGTTGATAAGTTTAATGCGGATGATACTAGTTGTTTTTTGATAACTTTGAAAGCTGGTGGGACAGGTCTTAATTTAGTTGGTGCTGATATGGTAATTCATTTGGATATTTGGTGGAATCCATCTGTTGAGGACCAAGCGACAGATAGAGCACATCGTATTGGGCAGACGAAAAAGGTGACTGTATTAAAGCTAGTTACTAAAGGAACAATTGAGGAACGTATTATTGAACTTCAAGAAAAGAAGAAAGTTTTAAGAGATAATTTGATTGAGGGGCATAATAGTGAAGTTCTGTCTTCATTAACAGAAAAAGATATAAAAGATTTATTAGCATATACGGAAGAATAATTTCGTCAAAGTATAGTGTCTAAATAGGATATTTATCATAGATTATATTGAGGTGATAAACATGACAAAGGTGGTTGTGGATGCTGGACATGGGGGTACAGATGGTGGAGCTACAGCAAATGGTATTTTGGAAAAAGAATATACTTTGAAGATTGCTAAATATATAAACAATCGATTAAAAGAATTGGGAATTGATTCATCTTTAACTAGAGATAGTGATATTACACTAGAACCTACAAATAGAGTTAATAAAGCACTATCATTGTATGGTAGTGGTAGTGATGTAATACTTTTGAGTAATCACATAAATGCAGGAGGTGCGACATTCGCGTGATGTTGCCGTATTATGATTTAATAGGTAATTAAAAATTATCTATTTTTTTGTATTTAAGACATTTTATAAGTTACTATAAGGTTCGTAATTAAAAAAACAGATTATGTATCCATATAAGAATATATAATAAATAAGAAACTATATGTAAAGTGCAAAACAATAATTTAAAGTGCAAATTTTGCACTTTAAGAGTATGAAAAAGTTGTAATGTATGTTATAATATTTATAGTTAGGAGGAATTTGTTATGACTAAAAATGAGAATTGGAATATTGAATTATTGCAATATATAAAGCAAGGAGAACCAAGTAAAATTGAAAAAGCAAAAAATTGGGAAACTGCTATTGGGTTACAAAAGGTAGATGGACTAAATACTTCTAAATATTTAATTGGAACTGCTAAAGAACATATTGAAGGAAATATAGATATTAAAGAAGTAGAAAGCAGAATAAATAATTATTATAAGGTTCTTAATAAAAGAAAAATAGAAGACCAAGAAAATACTGAAGAAGCAGATAAAGTTTCAATAAGAATAACTGAAATTTTAAGTGAGAATTCATTTAATTTTAATCCTACTGAACTTATCAATATTCATGCAAGATTATTTAAAGGTGTATATAAACATGCTGGTCAATTAAGAAATTACGATATGACGAAAAAGGAATGGGTATTAAATGATGACACAGTAACTTACGCTCCATATGGAACACTTATGGCAGCTTTGCAATATGATTTTGAACAAGAAAAAAATTTTTCATATAAAGATTTATCATTTGATGAATCAATAAAACATTTATGTGAATTTACTTCAAATATCTGGCAAGTTCATCCGTTTCGTGAAGGTAATACGAGAACAACAGCAGTATTTATTATTAAATATTTAAGAACATTTGGATTTAAAATTAATGACGATGTCTTTGCAAAAAACTCTTGGTATTTTAGAAATGCTTTGGTAAGAGCTAATTATAAAAAATTTGAAAAAAATATATTTGAAGATATATCATTTTTAGAAAATTTTTTTTATAATCTTTTATCCAATACAAATTATGAATTAAAGAATAGATATGCTCATATTGATTATGAACAAAAAAATAAACAAGAAAAGACAATGCGTAATGAATATACATTGGAAGAACAAGCTATTATTAATATTATTAAAAACAATCCATCAATTAAACAAGAAGAAATAGCAAAAGAAATTAATAAATCAGTAAGGACCGTAAAAAATAGAATGATAGAGATGCAAGAAAAAGGAATAATAGCAAGAAAAAATGGAAAAAGAAATGGTGAATGGATTATTTTATAATAAAATAAAAAATATTTAGTAGTTAGGAAGTAAAATAAGTTGAATATTACATGTCAGTTAGTTCCATAATTGATTGATAAATGAAAAAACATAAAAATACAAAATATATAAGACAATGTTATAGTGTTACATAAAGATAAGGAGAAGTATATGAAGAATAAAAAAGTATTAAGGGTATTTGAAGGATTTGCTGGTTATGGGGGAGGCCATTTTGCTTTAGATCGATTAAAAGAAAAATACCCAAATTTCGAATTTGAAATAATTGGATATTCTGAAATAGATAAGTATGCATGTGAGTTATATGATTTGAATCATAAAAATTCAGATGGTAAAAAAATCAAAAATTTCGGGGATATAACAAAACTAAATCCAGACGAAATACCTGATTTTGATATATTTATGGGTGGGTTTCCATGTCAACCATTCTCAACTGCAGGAATGCAAAAAGGTGTTGATGATCCATATGGTAGGGGAACACTTTTTCAACATATTATGAGGATTTGTGAACTTAAAAAACCAAAGTATATATTATTAGAAAATGTTAAAGGATTTTTTTCAAAAAAATTTGAAGCTACTAGAAAACAAATGGATAATATGTTAATAAAAATGGGTTATTCTTCTGGTAAAAAAGATAAACCATTAAGAGTAGCACTTTTAAATAGTAAAGATTATGGTATTCCTCAAAATCGTGAAAGAGTTTGGATGTTTGCTAGATTAGGAGGATTACCAAAAGATTTTTCGATGGTTCCTGAAGAAATACATAATGGCTTACTAATGGCAGACTTTCTTGATCCAAAAGGACATGTTCCTGAAGAAATGTATTTATCAGAAAAACAAATTGAGCATTTGAAAGAAAAACATAGGGTAGATAGTTTTAAAGTAAAAAAGGCTTTGTGTTTTGATGTATATAATAAGAAAATAAAAAAGGATGGATATTCGATTACAATTACAATGCCAGAACATAATAGTTTAAGAGTTATTGAGCCTAGTAAAGATAGGGATATTGTTAGAAAAATGTCTGTTACTGAGCAATTTAGACTTATGGGATTAGAAGGACTAGATGGCGTCGGAAGAAAAGTTGATATCGTATTTGGAAATCAATCATATACGCAATTATCAAAGAGAGCTGGAAATGGTTGGGATGTAAATCTTGTTACAATTTTATTGGAATTTATTTTTGACCAATTATCTGATTTTGATGATGATTGGTTAAACTAAGTAAGGAGGAATAAAAAATGAAATTAGACTTAGGATCAGTTGCTTTTAATATGAATATTATAGGGGGATGAGGAACACCAGCTTGGGGGACAGCATTAGGTCAAAATGCAACTCACAATTATATAGTACCAGGTGTTGAAGAATTGTTAACAGCAATGGTCTATTGTGTTGTTGATACAAAAGATGTATTTTGTCCTTTAGGTAAAGGTGGACAACAACAAGATAATTCACATTATGAATTGGCAAGTTTGTTTAATAAAATATATGCTAATGGTATTTATATACCTAATGCTAAATTTGTGCTATTAATCGTTAAATTAATTAATGGTGAACACCACGTGGGTAGGAGAACATTAAAATATAATTCTAAAATTAGATATAATGATGAATTATTAAATGAAGAATGTTATAAAAAAATTGCTTCAACATTAGGCATATCTGAAAATGGAGCATGGTTTATTCATTCATTACATACTAAAAACCAAGATGAATTACATTTTGATGTAATTATAGCTGATAAAGATAATGCACTAGAGTTTCAAAATTCTGATGAAAGAAAAACATATATAATAGGCTTATTAAATGAAAAAGGTATCGAATCACCAATGACATCTGACGAAAGAAAAAGCAAATATAGAAATTGGTTAACTAATTTAGGAGAATTAGCGGGACCAACTATTAATAATTATGTAAGATATATAGATTATATAAAAGAAAAAAATCTTACTGAATATGATTTATATTCTGTTGACGATATATCTATATTAGCTGATTTGATTAATAAATTTAAGACTAATGAACAATATATTGATTATAATAATCAAAATAATAGAAATCCTTATAATGCTTTATTTAAATATATCGAATTTATGAAAGATGAAATAATTTCAGAAAATGCTGACAGAATAAAGGGTGCATATAATATGATTTATTATGGTACACCAGGTTGTGGTAAGAGTTACCTAGTTAATAAAGATTTTAATGATCAAGAATACATGGTATATAGAACAACATTCCATCCAGAATACTCTAACAGCGATTTTGTTGGACAAATTATACCAAAAACAGAAGGTGAAGAAATAAAATATAAATTTCAAGAAGGCCCGTTTAGTATTGCGCTATTAAATGCTATAAAGAATCCTTCTAAGAAGGTATGCTTAGTTATTGAAGAAATAAATAGAGGTAATGCATCGGCAATTTTTGGAGACATATTTCAACTTTTAGACAGAGATTCTAATGGAACAAGCATATATAGTATTGTAAATGAATCAATAAGAAAATATTTGTATGAAAATGGGATTAATATTGAAAGAATATCAATTCCTTCAAATTTATGGATAATTGCAACAATGAATACTAGTGACCAAAATGTATTTACCTTAGATACTGCATTTAAAAGAAGGTGGAGAATGCATCGAATTATTAATAAATTTAAGGATGAGGAATATGATAGAAAATTAGCCAAAATGTATATTCCAGGTTCAACATACACATGGGAACAATTTGTTACTGAAATAAATAAGGAGATAATGATAAAAAATCCAACAGGATTAAATAGTGAGGATAAACAATTAGGTGTTTATTTTGTAACAGAAAACGAATTATCTTTTGAACCAATAAATAATAGTGAAGATGTTATTAATAAATTTGTAGAAAAAGTTTTATTATACATTTGGGATGATGTAGCAAAAATAGATTCTAGCTTGTGGTTTGGTGAAAATATAAAATCGTTTGATAATCTTGTAGATGAATATTATAAAAACAATCTAAAAGTATTTAAGGATATGTTTAAAGATCAAATAAATAATGAGTCACAAGTTAGAGAAGAAAATGAAGAAAATATCTAAATTAAAAGATATATGTTGTGTATCTACAAATTATTCGGATGATAATTATGTTGGGATTAAATTTCTAGAAGATGAAGTAAAAGTATTTTTCCCTATTGGTTATGAAGTACCAGATAATAACTCTGAATGTCGAAAAAGTATTATTAGTTTGATAAAAACAATTTCAATAGGAAATAAATTAATAAAAGGTGACTCAAAATACTCTAATAATAACGGTAATGAAAAAGAAATCCCATTTAGCTCTTTCTTGTGGATTATAAACGATTATTTAAACAATGGTTTATATACTGACAAAGAAAAGATATATAAGCGTGATCAAAATGGCAAAATAAATTGGAAAAAGACATTAAATACGAATTTTTATATAAGTGGTAAAAATGCTATATATCTAAATCCATATATAGAAAAAAATACTTTACAAGATAATATCATAACTGATATTCATGCGTATTGTGTTGGAATTAGTATCAATTATATAGGCTGGCTTTTTGGTAATATACCTATTCCAAAAAACAATATAATAGAAAAAAATTTCGATTATTATTTGACAATATTGAATAGGGAAATAATTCATTCGTTTGATGATCATAAGAAAAATTTGTTAATAAATCTTAAAAAAATTTTAGAAATGTCTGGTGGAAATAACAAATCATATTTAAAAAATTATGGTACTAATCAGTATGAGTATATTTGGGAATACATGGTTAATGAAGTATATGGAAATGAAAAGGTTGATTTATTTTTTCCTAATTCAAAATATCATTTAACTGGTTTTAATGATCCAGTAGAAGCATCTAGGTTAAGACCAGATACTATTTTATCACTAGATAAAGATATTTATATTTTAGATTCAAAATATTATAAATATGGAACAACCAAATATCCATTTCATTTACCTAATACTGATTCTGTTCAGAAACAGATAACATATGGAGAACACATAAAAAACAATTTTAATAATTTTGAAAACATATATAATGCTTTTATTATTCCATTTAATAAATCTAATAATCCTTTTGAATTAAGTAATAATATAGAATATGTTGGATTTGCAGAAAGTAGTTGGAAAAATAAGATTTCTAATAATTATTTTGAAAAAGTATCTGTCATATTATTAGATACAAAGTATTTAATAGATTGCTATAATAAATATACTGACAATGGTTTAGAAAAAATGGTAGCATCAATTCAAAAAGTGGTTGATGAATTTTAATAATTATTGAAGACCTTTTGGTTTGGTAAGAATGATGAAAAAATTTTTGAACATGTAATTATATGCAAGTTTGATGATAATTTTGAATCAAAAATAATCTATGAATGTAACAATGAATAATTTAGTATGGTAATTATATTTTGGTATAATTTGTTAAAATATGATTGGATTATTTATTAATTTTTGTTATAATCTCAAATTTATCACTTTTTAGAAAATAAAATCTCTCTATGTGCCTTTTT
>CAOJBM010000030.1 GCA_948329525.1 uncultured Mycoplasmatota bacterium | reverse complement strand
TAATATAATTATATCAGGAATATGGTTGCGAAGAAAATTTACTCTTTTTAGCTGAGAAAATCGAAATTAATTGACAAAAAAGTTTTTTCATTATATTATTTATTTAGCATGATACATGTCATGCTAGATTTCTTGCATACCTCCTTTATGTATGTGAGATAATCAACCAAAACCCCCTGAAGAGTAGAACGATTAAAAGTTCTGCTCATTTTTTTTGCTTAAAATAAGGGTTTGTAAAATTTAACATTTAATAATTTTTCCTTTCAACTACCGACTAACTACCAAAATCGACTATTGTAGGTTCAGGACAAGTTAGTTTATTTATGGTATTTACAGCATCAAAGAGTTTATCTTTGAACATATGAGTGTAAGTGTCTAAGGTTTCTTCAATAGATGCATGACCTAAGAATTGAGATACAACCGCTATATTAGCATTGTTGTTGATGAGTAAGGATGCACAACTGTGTCTAAAGTCATGGAGCCTTATTCTTTTGATTTTGGCATCTCTAGCAATTTCTATATTCTTATGCCTCATTTGATAGAAGGTTATAGGAATGAAATTTCCGAATATAAACCATTCATCATTAAACTCAGCAAATTGTTTCTGTTCTTCATATAATTGCTTTAAATCTCTAAAAAGAATTTCTGCAATAGGTAAGATCCTGTTGCTTTTTTGCGTTTTAGGTTTTGTTAATTCGTAGTAGGTGCTATTTTCAGAGCCATGAGTTACCGCTTGTTTTGTAACTGATAATCTTTTATCGGTCCAATTAACATCTTTCCATTGTAATCCTCTAGCTTCACCTCTACGAAGTCCACAATAATATAAAGTTTCATACATACACTTAATTTGTAAGTTAGGTGCAGAAGAGATAAATTGATTAAATTCTTCTAAAGTATAAAAGTCCATTTCCTTCTTTATATCAGATGCCGAAGTAAAAGGTTCCATTCTCCCATAAAACTTATTCATATTAAATCCATAAGTCTTAACAGCCCAATTAATGACTATCTTTAAAAACTTCTGAATTTCATTTTTATAACTATTTGAAATATCGACTTTCATCATTTCAGCTCTCCATTTTTGATAATGAATAGCATCCATATCTTTTAGTTTAACTTTATCAAACATTCCAATATATTTAATTCTATCTCGATAAGTTTTTAAGGTTGAGTATCTTACAATATCTTTTTGAACCTCATAATACTTAGTGTATAATTCTTTGAAGGTCATATTCATATCACCTTCAAATACCTCAGACATTTTTAAATATTCTTTTTCAGCACGCTTGGCTTCTGCTTCTGTTTTATATGCTTTGGAAAATTTCTTGTGTTTTTTACCATCTAAACCAGTTTCCCAAACATACCATATATATTTTCGACCATCTTTGGTCCATTTCTTTTCTTCTAATAGTCTAACTGCCATTATTATTCCTCCTTTGCTTAGTTTAGACTATTCACGCACTTCAATTGGTAGTTTATCATAATTGATAAGTTTCTCCAATAGAAGTGCTGATAGTTCTATCTTTCTATTTCAAAATCATCTTTATTTTTATTGTTTTTACCATAATAACCATGATTAATAGCATCAGCTATATCTTCATAATCTTCTAACTTTTCTTTAGGTTTATCTCGTTTTAAAACTTTATCTATAGCCTTACACATTTTTTGGAATAGATTTTTCCATTTATTAACTTCAGTTTCTAATTTAGATTTTAGACTTTCAATATTGTTATTCAAGATATCTACCAAATCACTTAATTTACTAATTTCTTCTTTTTGATCTTGGATAGTGGATTTTTGCTCTTTAATAATTTCATTCCTTTTTAGGAGTTCCTTATTGTTTTTAAAAGTTTTATTTTCTTCAGTTAGTTTATTTATTTCAATATCCTTATTAGAGTTATCAGTAGAGAGGATGATTATTTTATGTTCTAAGCCTCTCGTATACTTTATAAATCTAAGAACATCCTCATTTTTATAACCGCCAAATTTTCTTTTAACAGGATTTAAAAGTTCTTTGTTACTATCATTATTTTCAATATTTTTAAGCCCATTTTTAGAGTTTTCTATAATCTTTAAGGTATTTTCCTTTTCTTTATTTAATTCTTCTAATTCGGCTTTTTTCTCGGCTATATCGTAATCTAGTTTCGTTTGATTTTCTTTATTGCTACCAATATCACCTCGATAAAGGTTAAAGCCCTTTTCTGTAATAAATTCATTAAAGGCATTTTGCATTTGATGAAAAGATATTTTGCCACCTCTATCTTTCCAAAATTGATCACAATTTAGGAAGTTTCCTTCGACTTCTTCATATACAATTTTTCCTTTATCATCACGGAGTAATTTTGGAGTAATAGTAGTCATACCTTTTTTATTTTTTGTTTCTTCTTTTACGACATTACCATTAGCATCTTTTACAAAACATTTCCTTTTAACTTTGTTTACAACAGGAACAAAATAGGCTTGTAGGTGAGGGGTATCTTCATCATAATGAATTTGAGCAAGAAGTATATTTCACCTACATAGTTCTTTAAAAACTCCATACAGGAATCAAAAAAGTAAGTTACAGCATTTGGTATATCTTCCTTTGATTTTATAACAGGAATCATTACAACTTGTCCTTTTTTATCTCCAGTATGATAAGTTCTGCCACTATCTTTAAATTTCATTCCAAGTGATTGAAAAAATTCAGGACCACTTGTGAATGTTACACCATTTAATAGATTAGTGTTAGGTCTATCTAGATATTCTATTTTTCTTTTATTTAAATTTGTTTTTACTTCTTGATATAGGTTATTTTGTGTAAGAGATACATATTCATAATTAAATTCTCTTCGTTCAATATCATAATTTCCTGTGCCTTTTCTTTTATTCATTTCAACACCAATATTATAAAGGTCATCTTTCTTATATTGGGTTACTACTCGTACTACTTGTTTGCCATCATACAATTTTTTATCCTCCTTTGCTTCTGTGTCTTTAGTAGTAGAGGTCATTTATTGACCTATCTCACTAGGGCATAGCCCAATCGTGAGTTTAAGGGTTCACCCTTAAAAATCCTAAAATAATCACTATCGCCACTTTCATTGCTTTGCAACAAAACGTGCCTCGTTCTTATTTTTAGAAGATGATTATTCATCATCTTCAAGGTTAGGTTCTTCATATATACAATGATAAATTCTTTTATCACTTGTTCTGCTCTTTGTTATATGAAGTCCTTCTCTTTGTAATAAATCTATATTTGCATTTAGCATTCTTCCAAATCGTAATGCTGTTGTCTTTAATTTAGCATCATGAATAATACTAGTAGGAGTAAATTCAAAATCTTTCTTTAATGATGCATATTTGATAAAAAATATTAAGTTCTCATCAAGTTCATCATCTTCAACAGGATTACTTATTTTAAAAATTTGATTTTCATTTCTTTTTAAATCTATATCAAATCCAGAGAAATCTCTATTAATCACTTTCATAATTAAGTGATTATGGTCATTCCTAGTTTCAAACAAAGTTATTTTTCCATCTATACAAGCATCAAAAGCAGTGCTACCTAATGTTTCATTTCTTTTATTTAAGTGATGCGTAAATAATATTGTGAGATTGTATTTCTCACATAATTCTCTTAACTTAGGCATTAACTTTTGTGCTACATCTTGAAAATCATTTATATCGTAAGAGATACCTAAATCCATATCTTTAAGCATATCAATAATTACTAATTTGTTTGTTGTTTTATCACCAGAAAAATCAGCAATTTCTTCTTCGTGATCCAATATGCTTATATTTGGTTTTCCATCTCTATCTATTATAAATAAAGAATCCTTTTTTGGAGTTAGACCTAGTGTTTTATAGCGGTCCTGTAATTGACCAAAATCGGACTCTGTGCTAATATATAAGACAGGTGATGGAATTACTTTGTGTCCTAGAAATGGTAATCCATTGGTTATACAGTAGGAAAGTTGCAGTGCCAACATAGACTTTCCTACTTTAGGTTTTGATACAAGTAAATAAACACCTTTAGACCTCATTAATCCTTCGATTATGATGTCTTTTTTTGTGCTCGTATCTAATTCTTCAATTAGTTTCATATCGCTATCCTTTCTTTATTCTAGATTCTAAGTAACTAATTCTAAATAATCTACAACTTCTTTCATAGGTACTACATGCTTTGGAACCATATAGCCCTGTTTAGTCAGTTTCTCTCTAATGTTTCTTTTAATCTTTAGAGCAGAGTTCCTACCAACTTGGCTAATCTTCATTAAATCTTCTAAACTACACCATTGTTTTGAAACGATTTCTAAAGTTTCCTCAGCAGTCATCTAATCCCTCCTTTCTGTATTGTAAAGTTAGCCTTACAATTTTATTATGCAATAATTAAACTTTATTGTCAAGAAAAACTTACAAAATTGTTGTGAAAAACTTACAGGATATGTTATAATTGTTTTGGGATGATATTATACCCTAATAAATGAAGGAGTATTTTGTTATGGATAAAGAACTTACTTTAAAAACTTTAATAGAAGGTGGAAGAGATATAAAGAACTTTTCCCAAAGAGAATTAGCAAGAAGAATAGGACTAAGTAATACATCTTTAAATGATCTTGAAAACGGAAAAGTAAAAAAACCTGATATAGAGGTTTTAAGAAAAATAGCTGAAGAACTGGATTTATCTTTAGAACAATTATTAAAAGCAGCAGGATATGATGCTTTAACAAATTGGTTTTCTAACGATGAATTTAAAAACAAATCATCTAGAGATTTAAAAAATATTATTAAAGAAGCAAGAATTTTTAAATATGATATTTTAGATTGGGATAGTAATAAAAGAGAAACTGCTAGAAAGGTAATGACAAACTTAGATAGAATTGCATATAAGCTAGAACTGATAAGAGATAATAGAGGGCTAAATTATACATTAGATCAGGCAATAGATGAAATTAAAGAAGAAGTGAAAGAATTAGAAGATGTTGCTAAAAAATATGATTATAGTAAATTGCCACAAGATTTATAGAAGAAATGAGGTAAAATGATGAATTTAGAAGAAAGTTATGATTATAGCGAAATGAAATTTAAGGAAAAATATGATTTTTATACAAGTCATATAAAAAATGATTTTATAACAGAGGAAATGTTATTAGAACCTTTGTATAAGAAAATACATATAGATAAAGCAACAAAAGCATATAATTTTTTTCCATGTAATGATGTTAGAGTTGAATGTTATTGTAAAGAATGTAATTCACGAAGAATATTTTCATTTAATAATTCTGAAATAGCATTTGCTTGCTTACTTGCAGAAAGTACTCCAGGTAGTTCTACAAATATCCCACATGATAGTTTGGAAAGCGTATTTTCTACGATTGACTTTTTTACTTTTCATGCAATGGCAGACTGTCAACATAAAATGATTATTCATTTTATGAAGATAGACAATGAAACAATAATGAAGATAGGACAAATTCCCTCTATTTATGACTTGAATGAAAACATTAATAATAAGAAATTTTTAAAAATACTTGGAAAAGAGTATGCTGAATATTACAAAAGTGCTTGTTCTTTATATAGTTTTAGTACTTATATAGGTGCGTTAATTTATTTACGACGCATATTTGAAAAAATTTTAATAGATGTATTTAAAGAAAATATTGAAAATATACAAATAGATTTTGATACTTTCAAAAAAGAAAGAATGGAAGATAAAATTAAAATTTTAAAACCATATTTACCTTCTATAATGTTTACTCAAGGTTTTAACACTATTTATACTAAAATAAGTGACGGAGTGCATAATTTAACAGAAGAAGAATGTAGTAACATGTTTTTAGTACTTAAAATGGGAATTGAAGAGATACTAACTAAAAAAATGGAGATGGATGAAGAAAAAAATAGAATAAAAGATTTAGAAAAACAATTACAAAATATAAGAAAGGGAGATGAGAAAGAATGAAAAAAATATGTGTAATTGGTAATGGAGTTCATGCAACAAAAAATATCCTACCTTCTTTAAAAGAGATAGGTGTATCGATATCTACAATTGCTAGTGAATATTTAAAAGATGAAGATACTTTTGATGGAATAAAAAGTTATTCTAATTATAAAGATATGTTGGAAAGTGAAAAGCCTGAAATAGTAGTATTATGTAAGACAGCAGAAAAACAATATGAAATAGCAAAATACTGCCTAAACTTTGGTATAGAAAAACTATTTGTTGAAAAGCCAATGGGAATGAATGTAAGAGAAGCTAAGGAACTTGAAGAACTTGCTGAAAAAAATAATAGTAAAGTTATGGTTGGGTTCATGAAAAGATATAGCCCTTGCTATCAAAAGATGAAAGAAATAATAAATAAGGCTGAATTTGGTAAAGTAAAACAATTTAATGCAGAGTTTTATATTACATCTGGTAGAGCTGGATGGACAAATGAAATTTTTCTTAAAAAAGGCGGAATCCATTTTGTTAATATTTTGCTATGGTTATTTGGTGAAGTAGAACAGGTAAAAAGTTTCTCTAATTCTGTGGATAATAATGTTAGTTTAACATCACTAATAAAATTTAAAAATGGTGTTGTTGGAAATATTAATTTTGTAGGCTTAACTTCATGGAAAGGTAAAAGAGAAAGAATTACGATAACTGGTGAAAATGGTTATGTTTATAATGATAGTGTAAGAGAAATTTATTATCATTTAGACCAAATATTACAACAAGCAATCGTTGGCAAATAATTGATGAAGAAGAAACTGTAATAAAACCTTACTTAACAAGTGCTTCAGGTGGATTACAAGATTTATATTTACATGGCTATATTGGTGAAATGAATGAATTTATTAATAATGACAATTATGCTTCAGAGAATGTTGATACAATGAAGTTTATTGATATGATTTTAAAGGAGGAAACTCATGAATAAAATTTTTATGGTTCATTGTTGGGATGGAACAAAAGATGATGGATGGTATCCATGGTTAGATGAAAAAATCAGCGATGAGAATAATAAAGTAATAAGATTTAATATGCCTAATACTGAAAATCCTAAGATAGAAGAATGGGTATCTGAATTAGATAAACAAGTAGATATTTTAGATGAAAATACTTATTTCATTGGACATAGTATTGGGTGTCAAACAATATTAAGATATTTAGAAACAAAAAATATTGATAAAATAGGTGGTATTCTATTTGTTGCTCCATGGTTAGATTTACTTCCTAAAGCAATAGAAGATGAAGATTCATATAATACAGCTTACCCATGGATTCATACAGAAATAAATTTTGATAAAATTAAAAGTATTACTGATAATATTAACTGTATTTTTTCAGATGATGATTATTTTGTATCTTTAGAACAAAAAGAAAGATTTGAAGAATTATTAAATGCAAAAACTATTATAGTAAGTGATAAAGGACATATAAGTGCTGAAGATGGAGTAAATGAGTTATCTGAAATATATGTAAAAACATTGGAAATGTTAAATAATTAAGAGAGAGGGAAATTATGAAGAGATTTGAAAATAGAGTTGCATTAATTACAGGATCAACTTCAGGTATGGGACAACAAATGGCAAAACAATTATTAGAAGAGGGAGCATCTGTTGTAATAAATTATGCTCATAATGAGGAAAACGCAAAATCTACAATGGAATTATTAAAAAATTATGAAAATAACATTTTATTAATTAAAGCAGATATTTCTAAAGAAGATGAAGTTAAATTGATGTTTCAAAAAATTGAAGAAAGATTTGGAAAATTAGATTTCTTAGTTAATAATGCAGCTTATGATAAAATACTTTCACTAGAAGATTTAACACCTGAAGAATTTAGAAAAGAATTAGATGTTAATTTAGTGGCTAGATGGATGTGTACAAAATATGCAGTTCCACTATTCCAAAAATCCGATTACCCTAGAGTTGTTAATATTGCTTCACGATTAGGAGAAAGACCTATGTTTGATTCGTTAGCATATTGCACTTGTGAAGCAGCAACTATCATGTTAACAAAAGTTAGTGCTTTAGAATTGGCAAAGTATAATATAAAAGTTAATACTGTAAGCCCTTCCTTAACATTAACACCTTTAGCTCGCCAAAGTTACACTGAGGAGGAAATAAAAGAAACAGCAGCCAAAAATCCTAGCAAAAGATTAGGTGAATGTGAAGATACAGCAAATCTAGTATTATTTTTATTGAGTAAAGAAGCAGACTACATAAATGGTGAAAATATTAATGTTAATGGTGGGATTTTGTTAGTATAGGAGGAAAATAATGCAAGTTATAAAAAATATAAATGCTATTAAAGGTGCAAATAGTGATAAATGTAAAACCTTAGAATATTCTTTTAATGATAAAGATATTGATTTAGGAATAGCAACAATAACAGGAAGATATCCAGAAAGTGGTTATTGTGTAAATGCTATTAGCAAAGAATTAATTTATGTTCTTGATGGGAAAGGAAAACTATATTTTGTGAATGATTGTATTGAGTTTGAAAAAGGAGATTCTATTTTAATAGATTCAAATGAAAAATATTATTGGGATTCAACGTATTGTATTGTTTCTATGTCATGTACTCCTGCTTGGAATGAAGAACAACATAAATTAGTACAATAAATAATAACGATTCATAGCAATATTAGTGTGGATTATGAGTAATTTAATAGATTGTTTAAATATTTTATCAAGTAGAGAATGGGCTACAATTATTTGGCTTTTAATTCTATTAATATATATACTAAAAAATGAAAAAATAAAAGATTCTTTTTTAAACGTAATTAAAATATTATTTGGGAAAAATTTAATAAAAATATGGTTAGTAACTTCTTTTTATGTATTTATAATAACTTTCCTATTTTCAAAAACAGCAATTTGGGATAATTTATATATAAAAGATATTATTGTATGGTTTATTACTTCAGGAATAATATTTTGTTTTAATGCAGCTTCTAAAGAAGCTGATGAACAATATATTTGGAAAGTGTTAAAAGATAATTTGAAATTTACAATTGTTATAGAATTTATTTATAGTACTTTTACTTTTAGACTTTGGGTGGAATTATTAATTATACCTGTTATAACTCTTTTAGCAATGGTAGATGCTTATGCTGAAAGAAAGGAAGAATATTATATTGTTCATAAGTTTATGCAAGGAGTTTTTGCAATTATTAGTATTTGGTTTTTTTATGAAACTTTTAAAATTGGATTGCAAGAATACAAAGAATTAAACATCTTAAATACTTTTGTAAGTTTTATGATTCCTATTGTCTATTTAATTTTAATTTTACCATTAGAATCTATAATAGAGTTATATTGCAAGTATGAAATATTATTTGTTAGGCTATTTTTTAAAAATAGTACAGATAAAAAAGTAAATAGAAGGCGTAAATTATTAATAATTAAGGAATGTGGTTTTTCAGTACGTAATGTTATACTATTTCAAAAGAATTACTGTAGCAAAATTCACATAAAAATGAATGATGAGGATTTTAAGTCATTAATAAATGATTTTAATAAAGAGAAAAAGAAAAGTGACAAGATGACAGTTGTTTGAGACACCCCTCACAAGTATTGTCATCTTGTCATAGTAAAAGGTAGCTGAACTATTTCTCAACTACCTTTTCAACTACCAAAATTTTAAAATTCATATAATACTTGTTAAATTTAAGTATTTTTACTCTTATTAAAATAAAGGTAAAGGTACTTATTTAAACTTTGAAGTGCGTGAACTCCAACCGCCCCCTGAAGGAGCCTTATGGCTCCATTTTTGTTTGTTTTAGTTTAAAAAAATTTATTATAAAATTTCTAGAGTTTGTAAAAGTTTAACTTCGTTCTGATTAGTTTAAATATTTTTGGTAGTTGGAGAAACTAAAAATTAACCCAATTGTACCAAATAAAGTTGACCAAGTGGTATAATTAGATTAAAATTATATTGGTGAGAAAAATGTTATATAGTTATAGCGAAATAAAAAAAATATATAATACAACATATCAAATAAGAAAAGCAATAAGTAATAAAAAAATATACAAAATAGAAAAAGGAATTTATTCAGATAATCCAGAAGTTCATCATTTAGAAATTTTAATGAAGAAATATCCTTATGCAATTATTACAGGTGAGTCAGCTTATTATTATCATAATTTAACAGATATCATACCTTCACAAATTGTTTTGGCAACACGTGATTCTAATACAAGAATACATGAAAAAGGAATTAAGCAAATTCGTATGAAGGATAGTCTTTATGAACTAGGTAAAAAAGAATTTGTATATGAAGGAGCAACTATAAATATTTATGATAAGGAGCGTTTATTAGTTGATTTAGCAAGAAATAAAAATAGACTTGGATATGATTTATATAAAGAAATTATTTCTAATTATAGAAAAATTACAGATCAATTAGATATAAGCAAAATAGAGAATTATTTACAATATTTTGCAAATGGTGATAAAATTTTTGAAATATTACAAGATGAGGTGTTTTAATGAATTTAAATAAAATAATTGAAGAATATGTTGAATCAGGTTATAAAAGAGATGATGCTATTTCTAAAGTTGCGCAAGATGTAATGCTTTTAAAAATATCAAAAAGTAGTTTTAGCGATTCTATTACTATTAAAGGTGGGGTTGTAATGCATTCTATATCTAATGATAAACGTCGGGCAACAAGAGATTTGGATTTAGATTTTATTAAATACTCATTAGAAGATGATTCTATTTATAATTTTATATCAAAATTGAATATAGTAAATGATGGCATTCGTATTGAGGTAGAAGGTAAAATAGAAAAATTGCATCATCAGGATTATGATGGGAAAAGAGTTAATGTAAAACTAATAGACTCTAATGAATATATAATTAATACAAAACTAGATATAGGTGTGCATAAACTATTTGATATAGAACAAGATCGATATTGTTTTGATTTTGATATTATGAATGAAAGTGTTAGTTTACTTATAAATTCAAAGGAACAGATTTTTGCAGAAAAATTAAAATCTTTGCTAAAATTTGGTATAACATCAACAAGATATAAAGATGTATTTGATTTTTATTATTTAATTAATTATGAGAGAATAGATAAAACTAAATTGATACACTACATTGATATTCTTATTTTTCAAGATTCATTAATGAAGGAAATAGATTTCGAAAGTATAATATCAAGAATTGGGATGATTTTTAAAAATCGCAGATATAAGAATATGTTAAGCCTAGCAAGTAACAATTGGTTAAATATACCTGTAGAAAATGTTATAAATGATGTTTTCAAATTTTTAACATCACTTTCATTAGTTGAGGTATAGAATGACAAAAGAATCAATAATTAATTTAATTAATGAAAAGGAAAATGAAAGAATAAGATTACAAGAAGAAATAGATAGTTTGAAGAAACAATTAGAAATTTATGATAATAACCAAAATAAAACAGTAAATATTTTATCAAAAGAAGAAAAAATAAAAATATTTATGGATTATTTTAAAGGGAGAGATGATACATACCCATACCTTTCCATTGATAAAAATACCCCAAATAAAAAGTATTATATTCCAGCATGTATCAATGAATGGAAAAAGGGTATTTGTAATAAAAGCATGAGAAAACCTTGTAAAACTTGTAAATATAGAGAAAATAAACCATTAACGTATGATGTTTATGAAAAACATTTATCTGGAGAAATAATTGGTATTTATCCACTTTTAGATGATGAGACCTGCTACTTTCTTGCGTTTGATTTTGATGATAAATTAGAAGAAAAAAATATAAAAGATGATGTACTTGCTTTTTGGAGTATTTGTGATGAGTTTCATGTACCAATTTCAGTAGAGAAGAGTAGATCAGGTAAAGGATTTCATATTTGGTTATTTTTTAGCGAAAAAGTAAAAGCAATAACAGCTAGGAAATTAGGTAGTCTTCTCTTATCTAAAACTATGGAAATAAGGGATAATTTAAAAATTTCCTCTTTTGATAGAATGTTCCCTAGTCAAGATTTTTTGCCAAAAGGAGGTTATGGGAATTTAATTGTATTACCCTTCCAAAAGGAACCTGCTGGATATGGAAACACCTTATTTATCGATAAGTATTTTATGCCTTATAAAAATCAATGGGAATATTTAAAAAATGTTAAGAAAATATCAAATTGTGATGTATGTGAATTGATAAAATTATTATCGGAAAATACGATCGATGTTAGCCATGAAGATTTAAATATTAAAAAAGAAATAAAAAATAAAAAGAAAAACAACTTTAAATTTCCTAAATCTCTAGATGTTATATTAGATGATATGATTTATATAGATAAAAAGAATCTATCGGCAGGAGTAAAAAATTGTTTTAGAAGATTAGCCTCTTTTGCAAATCCAGAATTTTATAAAAAACAAAGATTACGTTTATCTACTTATAATATTCCTATGGTAATAGATTGTAGTAGTGTAGATGATAAATATATTAAACTTCCTCGTGGAACTTATGAGTATTTATTGGATATTTGTAACGATAATAATATAAAATTAAAAATAGAAGATAAGAGAAATAAAGGAAACGACATCAAAGTAAATTTTAATGGTAATTTATGGGATGAACAAGAATTATGTTTAAATAAATTAATGGAATATGATAATGGAATTTTACATGCACCAACTGGATTTGGAAAGACAGTAATAGCTTGCAATCTGATTGCTAAAAGAGATGTTAATACATTAATTATTGTTCATAGTTTAAGTTTACTCAAACAATGGCAAGAAAGAATTAAAGAATTTTTAGATACCCAAAATGTTGGCCAAATTGGCGGTGGAAAAAATACAATAACTAATGTTATTGATGTTGCTAGTATAAAAACTTTGTGGAATAAAGGCAAATTAAATGAAATAACTAAAAATTATGGAATGATTATAATTGATGAATGCCATCATTTGGCAGCATTTACTTATGAACAAGCAATAAATAGTGTAAATTCTAAATATGTATATGGGTTTACGGCAACACCGAATAGAGAAGATGGACATAGTCCTATAGTTAAAATGCAATGTGGTAATATTAGATATGAAGTTGATTTTAAAAAATTTAATGAAAATCTTGGAATTCCTATGATAGTTAAAGTCAAAGATACTTATTTAAAATTTGTAGATCCATTAATAAATGATTATACAATTAATGAAATAAATAAACTAATTACAAAAGATATGGATAGGAGTGAAATGATTTTTAATGATGTTAAAGAAGAGTATAATAAAGGTAAAAATATTCTTATATTAACTGAAAGAATAGAGCATTTAGAATATTTAAGTTCTAGGATGCAAAAAATTACAAATAATATATTTGTTTACAAGGGTGGATTAGGTAAAAAGGTATTAAAAAAATATGATGAAAGTAGTCAATTAGTATTGGAACAAAATCAGAATAAAATTATTTTAGCAACGGGATCTTATATCGGTGAGGGATTTGATGATTCAAGTTTGGATGTTTTGTTTTTAACTATGCCGATTTCTGGAATTACGAAAGTAACTCAATATACAGGAAGATTGCATAGAAAAAATGAAAAGAAAAAAGAAATTATTATTTATGATTATGTTGATAAAAATTTTAAACAAACTAGAAATATGTTTGAGAAACGAAAAAAAACATATGAAAAATTAGGATATGAAATAATAGATGAAAGATCTATACAATTAACAACATAAAAAGGTAATTGAAAATAAAACTCAACTACCTTTTCAACTACCAAAATTTTAAAATTCATATAATACTTGTTAAATTTAAGTATTTTTAAATCTATTAAAATAAAGGTAAAAGTATTCAAATAAACTTTGAAGTGCGTGAACTCTAACCGCCCCCTGAAATCCCAGTCGAAAGGCTGGGATACTTTGTTTATAAGGGTTCCAAGCCATTTCATATATGTATTAGGTACCCAAATAGGTACCCATTTTACTTTAAATTGTCGATAATGTTTATTATTTCATTCATTTGATTTTTAAATAGGTGAGAATATGTGTTTAATGTCTCATCTATTTTTGTATGCCCTAGATATTTTGCAACTACATTTATTGTTGCTCCACTATTTATTAAGAGTGATGCACAACTATGTCTAAAATCGTGTATTCTAATTTGTTTAACTTCTGCTAACTTACAATTTTTATTCTTTCTACATCTAATTTTGCCATTTGTAATAGGTTCAGTATCCCCAAAGACATACCAATTATTATTAAATCCATAATGATTACTAGAAACTCTATATAGTTCTTTTAAATCATCTAATAAGATTTTAGGTATTGGAATATTTCTAACACTTGATTTTGTTTTAGGGGTAGTAACCATATAGGATTTATCTTCATCACCACGAGTAGCTACAACGTTTTTATTTACACTTAAATAACTATTTTCAAAATCAATGTCATTCCAAGTAAGTCCACGAAGTTCACCACGCCTTAGACCACAATAATATAAAGTCTCATACATAGTTTTATATAGAATATCATTTTCTACTGAAATAAACTTTTTAAATTCATCGTAAGTAAAAAATAACATCTCCTTAGGTATTTCATTAGGATTCGTAAAATTAGTCATTTTATTATAAGTTGCAGTGAAATTAAAATTGTACCATTTGGTAGCATAGTTTAATAATTCCTTAAAGAATTTAAATAGATGATTTTTATGATTTGTTGTATAACCATAAGAATTTATTTCTTTTTTCCATTTTTCAAAGTGTTCTATATTAAAATCTTTTAATTTAACATTTTCTAGATTTTTAAAGAATTTTTGTCTATCTCTATAAGTTTTTAAAGTAGTAAATTTTACTTTATCTTCTTTATAAGCATAGAAGAGAGTATATAAGTCTTTAAAAGTCATATTACGATCTTTATCTGCTCGTTCAGTACTTGTTGTTAAAAACTCTCTTTCGGCTTTTAATGCCTCTGGTTTTGTAAAAAACTTCTTTGACTTATATTTTCTTCTGGTTCCATCTAAATTCTTTACATAGTCATAAAATATCCATTTGCGACCATCTTTAGTCCATTCAGACTTGTCTAATTGTTTAACTGCCATAATCATCCCTCCTCGAAATTATTGCTTTCAAGTATCGGTTCCTTATATATAGCAGTATAAATTCTATCTGTTGCAGTTCTTTTAGATTTAATAGTAAGTCCTAATTTTTCTAGTTCTTCTTTATTATTGGCAAGTAATTTACCAAATACAGGTGGTGTAATATTTAAATTTAATTTACTTACCATCTCAGATATTTTAAAGGTAAATTCTTCTTTTTTAATCGCATATTTTAAGAATTGTATTAAGTTATCATTTAACTTATCTTCAGTATCCTCATCAATAGAAAGTATTAGCTGATTATTTCTTTTCAAAATAAAGTCTTTGCTAGGATAATCTCTGCTTTCGTATTTTAAATGGAATGTGGATTTAATATTATCATCTTGTTTCAAAGCAATCTTACCATCAACACAAGTATCTATTGCTGTACTACCTAAAGATTTACCTTTACGATTTAAATGATGAACTAAAATAATTGAAACATTATATTTATTACATAGATTTCTAATTTGTGGAAATATATTTTGACTCATATCTTGATAATTATTTAAATCATAGTTATAACCAAAATTAATTCCATTAAACATATCTATAAATACAAGTCTTCCATTATGTTTTTCAGAAAAATTCATAATTTCTTTTTCAACTTTTATAATACTAAGTTGTGTAGAGTTTTCATCTGGATAAGTATAAAAGAAATCATTGCTATTTAATTTACAATTCATAAGATTTATACGACTTATTGTTTCAGTAGGATTCATCTCTGTACTTAAATAAAGTACTGGTGTTTTATTTGTTTTTAAATCTAGAAAAGAAATGCCATTACAAATAGAGTTTGCTATTTGAAGAGCCATAGCGGATTTACCAACTTTGGCTTCTCCAAGTAAGCAATATAAACCATTTTCACGAATCATATTTTCAATGATATAATTCATATCGACAATACTACTTCTTAATTCTTCAATTGTTTTCATATAATTCCTTTCTATAAATTTTCTTTCGCCATTTTTTCTAAATAATTAATATTTATTTTTAACTTATTAACGACTTCAATCATTGGTAATCTGTTATTGGGAAGAGTATAACCTTGATTTATTAAATCCTGTTTTATCTCTTTCCTAAGTTTAACTGCATTATTTTTACCTATTTCTGCAAGTAGCATTAAGTCATTAAGATTACACCATTGCTTTGAAATAAGTTTTAATGTTTCTCTAGCATCCATATTAAATGTTCCTCCTTTCATCTAGACTCTAGATATAAAAATATCTATGTATATGGATTACCAATAAAGAAAAGAATTATATATGTGAGTTATACTCACAATAATATATTATCATACAAATTTAATTTGAGTCAATACATTTTGTGATTAAAACTCACAAAAATATTGTTTGATAATCAAAATTGTGTTAAAATGGTAAAGATGAGTAAATGAGGTGTATAAAGTGGAAGATAAAACTTTAGCCAGTGTTGTGAAGAGTGCTAGAGAAAAAATAGGTATATCGCAAAGAGAATTATCAAGAAGAACTGGAATCGATAACAATACACTAGCAAAGATAGAAAAAGGTGAAAGAAAGAAACCTAATGTATTATCTTTAAGAAAATTATCTATGGTATTAGGTATTGATGTAAAAAAATTAATGAAATTATGTGATTATACTAAAGAAGAAATTGAAATAATTGATAATAAAATCTATACAAATATTGCAATTAAAAATGATGATTCATCAATTACGTTGATAGATGAATACATAAAAAATTTCAAATATGATATTCTTGCTAAAGAATTTTTGTTAGATTTTATAAACAATAATGATTATAAAAAGACAGAAAAATATGAAAAATTAAAACAAAATGAAAAAAATAAAATAGATAAAGCATATAAAAATATAGTCAAAACCATTAGTGAAGAAATAGAAAAAATGAAATATGCAATAGTACATATTGATGATAATAAGTCTAAAAAATAATTTTTTTCGGTAAGTAATGACAGTGTGACAGGAGATAAATACTCTAGGGTTGAGTCTACTACAAATGTCACTCTTGTCATCAAGCAGAAAATCGTGTCTTAGCCAGCACTGCGGATCTACTCCCGTCATTTCCAAAACATGGGATAAATCCCAAACCCTATAAAAAAGGAGGATTAAATAAAATGATTGATATAGAAACTATTAAAGAAAATGTAAGTCGCCTTTCTAAAAAACTTCCTAGTCTAGATATTGATAGTATTTTTTTAGAGCAAGATGGAAAACTAGATAAAGTTTTTTATAGTGAAGAATGCTTACATGAATTAAGAAGTTGTTCAAAACTATTAGTGGCAATGGCAATTGGAATAGCAATAGAAAAAAGTATGATAACACTTGATACATTTATCTATCCATCTATTAAAGATATTGTTAATATTAGAAATGAAAATAATTTAGAAAAAATTAAAAAGTGGAAAATAAGAGAATTATTAACTCATACTACAGGTTATGAATCTCAAATGATGTCTGAAAGGTATATAAAAGATATAGATGAAGATAAATTACTTGATTATGCACTTAACTATGATATTCCTTATGATGTAGGAACAAGATTTGCTTACAATAATGTGGAACCCTTTGTATTATCAGTATTTTTTCAAGAGACATTTGGAATAAATTTGGCTGATTTCATAAATGAAAATATATTTAAAAAATTAGATATTAAAGAATTTAAATGGAATAATTTTGGGAAGTATTGTCCTGGTTCAACTGGACTTTATCTTAAACATAGTGAATTTCATAAAATTGGGAAGTTATTATTAAATAGTGGGAGATATAATAATATTCAAGTAATACCAGAAAATTGGATAAATGAAATGTGCTCATTACAACTAGAAACGCCTTCTGCGTTTAAACCAGAAAGAGTGTTTCCGAAGGTTGGAGTTGGGTATTATACATTTATTTCAACAAATGATTATGTTTTTAGAGATGGTGCAGATGGACAATATATTATATTAAATAAAGAGAGAAATCTTTTAATAACTATAATGTCAAGAGAAAAAGAAATGAAAAATGTGACAGAAATTTTAAGGAATTTAATATAGGAGGCAAGTTATGAGCAAGGAATATTTTGATGTATTAGATGAAAATGGAAATAAAACAGGAAAAATAAAATTAAGAAGTGAAGTACATAGAGATGGAGATTGGCATAAAGGTGTTCATATATGGATTATAAATGATAAAGGAGAAATTTTATTACAAAGAAGATGTGCAACAAAAGATAGCAATCCTAATATGTTAGATATATCTAGTGCAGGGCATTTAACTGCTGGAGATGAATCATTATCAGGTGCTATAAGAGAATTAAAAGAAGAGTTAAATTTAGATGTAAAACCAGAAGAATTACAGTTTATCAAAACTTTAAAAAGGAATTCTAAATATACTTCGACATTTATAAATAATGAATTTGATGACTTATATATTTTAAGAACAACAAAAAGTATAGATGATATGAAATATCAAGAAGAAGAGATATCAGAAATATTTTTTGTTCCATATAAAGAATTTAAAAACATGGTAGAAAATAAAAGAGAAGATTTATTAAGACACGAAGAAGAGTTTAAAATATTATTTAATCTTTTTGATGAGGAGTTTGATAAATAGAAAATAATCTTATAAAAAATAATGTGTTAGGAGATGGTAAAGTGTCAAAATGGTATGATAAACCTACTAAAATTTTATCAATGAGAAAAGATATTGACTATGTTATGTGTATTGATGAAAATGGTAGTAGCAGTAATTTAACTTATGTATTAAAGCAAATATCAAATGAAAAAGAAATATCTGAAGACGATAAATACTTTACCATTACTGGATGTATCTTTACTAAAGAAGAATATATGAATTCAAAGAGAATAATAAATTCATTAAAAAACAAGTATTGGGAAAATGGTATGTTTTATGATAGTAAATTAAAACGAGAAAAGTGCGTTTGTTTCCATTCAAGAGATATAAGAAAGCACGATAATTGTTTTAATGATAGTGTTATAAATTATAATGAGTTTATGGTTGACTTAACAGATACTATGAAGAATATTAAGTGTAAGATTATTTCAATCAGTATAAATCTTTATGAATATTTAAAAAAGGGATATACTCACAATGTTTATAATGTAGCATTTGATTTTCTATTAGAAAGATATATCTATGCTACTGATAATAATAAAAAAGGTGTAATAATGCTTGAGGCAAGAGGTAAAGATGAAGATAATGAATTACTAGAACATATTAGTAAAGTTATTAATAAAACAGGCACTAAAAAAATCAGTTCTAAAGAACTAAAATCTAAAATAGAGGGAGTATATTTTAATCCAAAATGGAATGAAGAGTATAGTTCTACTTATGTAGGACTTGAAATAACAGATTTATTCTCATATCCAATTCATAAATATGTTAAAAGAAATACAAAAGATAAAGCCTTTCTAACATTTGAAGATAAAATAGTTGGGTATCCAAATTATAAGAATAAAGGAATAAAAACATTCCCTTAAAACAAAAAATAAGAACTGGATAACCCAGTTCTTACCGTCCGCGATACCACGAACCCCAAGCAAACTTAATTGCTTTTGACATACTTAATATAACAAATAAATGATTATTTGTCAATAACTATGTCTTTAATAGTATATATATAAATTGGTTAAAATATGCTAAAATATTAGATAATTTAAATTTGGAGGAAATATGAGTGAACAAGAAAGTAATTATAATATAAGGTATGCTGTAAGAGTTTTTGCATTTAAAGATAATAAAGTGGCATGCATCAAATATAAAAATATAAACAAAGACTATTTTGATATACCAGGTGGAAAAATTGAAGATGGTGAGACAGAAGTACAGACTTGTATAAGAGAATTTAAAGAAGAAACTGGAATGGATATTGATAATTTAAAATGTATTGGTAATATTGAGATTATGTATCCAAATAAAAGTAAGAAATTTATAATGAAGACTTATATTGCAAATAAGGTTAGTGGTGACCCACAGGAATTTGATGACAACTATTCCTACTGGTTACCAATTAAGCAATTAACTGAAAATGAAAAAAGATTTGCAATCACACATTTATTAGATGATGATATGATAAAATATTTTGAGTCGAATAATTTAAATATTTTGTTTACTTGCGATGACAATCATAATATAGTTGATATGAAAATTAAGTAATGGAGGTAGAAATTTATGTTGGCGTTTCAAACTGTAGAATACTATAATAAAACTTTAGATTTATTAAGAAAATTGGAGAGTACATTCTCATTTATAGAAGAAAGTATTCCGTACAATCAAAAGAAGTATATTTTAGAAAAAATATTAAATTCACGCAAAGCAAATGATGGTAATGATTATATATATCGAGTTGAAATAAAAAAATGTGATGAAGGGGGATTATTGGATTATTATCAAAATTGCTTTACAAATTTTAATAATGATTTTAAATTTTTTGAATTTTATAAGTTGGTTACTGAAGTAGAATTAGAATATAATAAAATTTGTCATGAGTATAATTATATTGATATGAGTGTAAATGACTTTATTTCCAAATTAAATAATCTTTCAAAATTACACGAAACTTTAGTAAGAGGCGGTAATAAAAATACGGATAAAGTTAATTTTTTTGAAGAAGCAGAAAAAGTAACTAGGGAATATTCATTTATTATGAAAAGCATTAATTGTTATATATCATCTATCACTAATGATGAAATTGTTGAGTATGAAAAAGGAGAAACAAATTTAAACATACAATTATTAAATATTAATTATAATGTTAAAGACTTTTATGAAATATTAGGCAATATAGATGACGCGTATAGTACTGTGGGTATGATTTTATCAGAAGGCGTAACGTCTTTAAAAATTAAAAAGATTGAGTCAGGTTCTTTGTTGGCTGACATTATTGGAAATCAAATAATAATTGGTGTAACTATATATTTATTAAAAAGAATAATTGATATTATATATAATAAATATTCTGATTCTGGTAAAGTAGATTTAATTGGAAAAGAAATTAAAACAATAGCAGATAGTGCCGAAACATTAAAAAAACTTGAAGAATTAGGGGTAAAAGTAACTAAAGATAGTAAAAAATCAATTAACGAATGTTTAGTTGTTGCTGTAAATAAATTACACAAAGTAGTAATTAAGGCTCCTAAAATTAAAATTAATGGTGAGTTGTATTCTGTTACTGATGCACAAAAATATTTAGAATATTCTAAAAAATTACTAGAAACAGAAATAATTGATGAGAAAAAATAAAGGGTATGGGATTTCCCATAATAGAAAACCTTGCGGGAGTAGGTTTTCAGTGCTGGCTAGGACAATATAGATATAAAAATAAGCACAATCTATTAGTTAGAAAGTGCTTATTTTTTACATATATTTTTCAATTTTCAATGGATTGTCATTTGCTATTTTGAGATTAAATTTAATTTTTAAAATTTGCTTAATTGGCGGTATCAAACTTTCAATATCACAGCTTACATTAAAAATATCTATTGCAGAATTAATATGATTATATAATGGGAAGTCCGATAAGCAATCTCTGCTATATCCATTTGCTAGATAAAATGCTATGGTATCTGGAATAACATAGTTAATCATGTATTCATTATAATTATCATAAAAAGGTAGAAGTACCTCTTCAAATTCTTTATCAGTTATATCTTTTTTATCCTTTATCATATTGAATCTCCATAGATAAGTTCCTTTAAAACTATTTCTTCAGCAACATTTTTACAGTTATTCATTTTTTGTACCCATAACATTTGATTAGTTGATTTCAATTCCCCGTTAATATAGTCATCTAATTTAATAAGTTCATTGATTAGATAATAAACTTTTTCTTCTGCTTCAATACTTACTGAAAAAAGATGATCATACAATTTATCTTGCATTAATAATTGTTGATATAAGGCAGATTTATTCTTTTTCAGATAGTCTAATCTCATTAATCCATATTTGTTTAGATTTTCTTGTTTTCTTGGCTTTAAAATTAGATTTGGTAATAAATAATCACCACATTTAGTATAAGTTATTTCCATAATATTTTTCCTTTCTATTTTAGGAAGAATATAAGTAGTAGTATTATCTCTTTTAGGTACCCAAATAGGTACTCAAACTATAAA
>CAOJBM010000029.1 GCA_948329525.1 uncultured Mycoplasmatota bacterium | reverse complement strand
GAACCAACGATCAGGGAGTTGCAGTCCCACGCCTTACCACTTGGCTATAGACCCAAATTAAAGATTTAATATAAATCTTTTAACATAAATTATACTACACTATTTAAGCTCAAATGTCAACGGGCTTAAACTTCTTGATTAGCTAAAATGATACTAGCTTTTTTATTTCTAACTGTTATTTCCATCATAATATTAGTAGCATTTCTAAGTGACTTTGGAACCTGGAATACTTTTAAATCTCCTTTATATCTTTCTGGAGTTTTATCTTGCATTTTAGTATAGTAAGTTTTGCCATCAACTTCATATTTTAATCTTACAAAATCATCATAGAAATTTTTTCGCCATATTTTATTATAATGATAGTAAGAAGAATCATCAACTTCCATATCAGCATCAAGTATTAAATAAGCATAACTAGAAGTTGAGATACTACTATTATATTCTTGACATTCTTCATTTTGACACTTTTCATACGTATATTTAAAACTATTATCAAAATAGTAATCATTTATAACTAAATCACTTTTTCCTAGGTTAGTAGCTTCAAAAGATAGAGGTTGCTTAATTGGAATAGTTCCCATATCTTCAATATTTCTTTCAATAGTTGGTCTTAAATTAATTATTTTATACTTAGTATGAAATTCTCCTACTTTATAAATAATGCGGTCTAAAATTCTTAAAGTATAATTCTTTTTAAATTGCTTTTCATTAAGTTCAAAAACAATTACATATTCACTACTAGTTCCTGCTTTAATCGCCCCACCAAAGAAACAAGAAGCATAATCAACAAATTTATTTGATTGACTTAATTCAGGGTAAATATATTCTTTATCAATATATAATCTAAAATTATCTTTATCAATACTAATATCTTTTTTACTTCTATTAGCCATTGCTACTTTAACTGCTAAATAATACTTGCCATCAGCTAATTTTGTTCCATCGTAATTCAAATTAGTTAACAAACTATCATTAACTGACATTACTAATCCATTAATAGAAAAAGCTTGGTTTAAACTATATTTCTTATTATAAACTTCAATACTCATATAAATAGTTGAAAATAAACTAATTAATGCTACAGCTACAATGCACCCAAAGACAAATTTATTTTCTAAAATATAATATTTAATTTCTCTTAAAGTCCTTCTTACCTGTCTTTTATATTTATAACTATTTTTTCCAAAATCAATTTCAACTTCTTCGTTATCATCATCTTCAAGTTCCAAGTCTTCTAAATCTTTACTAAAGTTAAAACTTTTGATATCAAAACCAATACCTCGAAATAAAGTATATAAAATAAATAAATATTGAGGGTAATAAAGAATCTGAGCAAAATCTCGAAATAGTCTTATAGTGGATGCAACAGCATCTTGATTTTCTAACGATAACATTTGACCATAAGTTAAGGTTGTACAGACAAATAATAAAATATAATAAACAATTAAAAAGATATAGTAAAAAGTTCTTTTTCCTTTTTCTTTCATCAAATAATAAATAGTAACTGATGTTGCTATAACAATAATTAAAGCTAAGTACAAAAATATATTTATGTAGCTACTAGCTATATTAACTTCATTAGTAGTATAATTACTTGCTACCATATTATTAAAGAAATCAACTATATTAGAAGTTTTATATGCAATAAAACATAATGGTACTAATAAAAGTAAATGAATTAATTTAAAATGTCTAATTAAAAAAGCATACGGTTTACGAAGTATCATAGCAAAGCTCCTATTCTAGAATTATTATACTCTATTTTAAAATAAAAACATAGAAAAATTTTCTATGTAATTATCTTCTCATTTACTATTATTATTTATAACTTTAATATAAAGAAATACACCTAATCTCTTTAATAAATACGAAGTCTCCCAATATCTTTATTAAAGCAAAATTATAAACTATATGATTTTCTTTTTTTTTGATAACTCTTTTTCATAATTTATAATTTCATCAAAACTATCATAAATTTTTCCTAATATCTCATCATCTTCATTATTAAGTTTTTGATTATAATCAAAAGCAACACTTATGTATTGATAATAAAAATCATCAAGCCACTTAACAAACTTTTCTTGCGTTTGTTCATCAAAATCCATTGTATTATAATAATTATATTGTTCTTCTTTTGGCTTGTAAGTTCTTTTATAAGTTTTTGTATATGATTTGCCACTAGGAGATTCTTCGGTAGAAAAAGGACTATCTTCTTTAGGTCCTTCATATTTACCTTCTTCACAAAGCTTTTCATCATACATTGCTCTTAAATCAGAATCTCTTAAAATTCTATATGCTTTATTTATCTTACACATCATTGTATGACAACCCTTTGTATTTTTATTTTGATTACTATCTGGGTGATATTCCATTGCTCTTTCTCTATAAGCTATTTTAATTTCTTTTAAAGTTGCAGTTTGTGGCACACCTAATAATTCATATAACGTTATTTCTTCCATAGTCCATTCCTCCTAAACTTACAATTATTTTAACAAAAAATTTTTTAAATGCAAGAAAAAAGCTTATGACTTAATCACAAACTATTTAACTTTATTAACTAATAATTGTCCTGGTAATAAATAAATTATATCGTTATGAGATAATAGTTTATCTTTACTTATATTAAATCTATCTGCTACAATATCTAGTGTATCCCCTTCTCTTGTTATATAATAGCTATAACCACTTTTAGGAATTAATAATCTTTGTTCAGGGTAAATATAGTCATCATCTTCTAGCCCATTTAATGCGGTTAATAATTCAGGATTAATATTATATTCACGAGCTATTTTATAAATACTGTCTCCTTTTTTTATAGTGTAATATTCAAAATATTTTTCACTCTCTTTTGGAACAATAATTTCCATTCCTTGTCTTAAAGCATCAGGAAAAGCTATATTATTTATATCCATTATTGTACTTTCTAAAGTATTAAATTTAGCTGCGATACTTGATAAAGTATCTCCATTTTCAATTACGTATTTATCATACATTTTAATCACTCCTAGTAATAGGATATGAAAAAAGAATTATTTGGTTATTTGTCCTAGTAGAAATAAATATTATTTTTATAATTAAAGTTCCATTCAAAGTTAGTCATTACCTTTACTTCGCCATACAAAGTATTATAAAAATATAAGGTATCATCTACTAAATATAAAACATTATCATCTTTTATATCGATAATATCTTTGACTTTTTTATTACTTACTAACATTGTATCTTTATTTAATTCTTGGATTAACTCTCCATCAACAATTTTATAATCATATAAATTATCATCATAGAAAGAATATTCTTTACTAATTAATTTTGTTAAACTAATTTTTTCAAGGCCATTTTCGGTATAAATAACACCTTGTCTATTTTCTGTTCCTACTTTACGAATTTTTTTCTTATGAGGAACAATTTCGTATTCAATTTTATTTTTCTTATCAACTAAGTAGATACTTTCTTTATAGCTACCTAAAATATAACTGTCAAAAGAAATTTCATCTTTAATTTTAAACTCTTCTTTTGTTCCTTTTAAAACATTAATTATATAAAATTTATTAAAATTATATTTACTATCATAGTCAGCAATTAAAAGATAATTATTTACCATCTTAGAAAGAGGAATATCATAAGTATCACTACTAAATAAATTGATAGTTCTAGTGCTATTCTTGGAAATTAAATCAAAACCTTTATAGTTCCACACTAAATAATTATAATCTAGTAAATTATTTATTTGGATATTGTTATAATTTTTCTCTTCTTCATCTTCTCTATCTTTAAAATCTAATTTTTCTTGCATATCATTACTAACAAGATGATAATCTACTTCTTCATTATCTACTACACATAAAGGATTATATGTAAAATAATCACTTTTAATAATTAAGCAATATTCATTATCTAGTCTTATTTCTTCTATGTTGTTAATAAGTTTATGTTTTTTCACATATTTAATATTTTCTAAAAAAGAGAATGAATTATCTTCATTAGAAATTCTAAAAGAATATAATTTATGATTATAGTTTTCAACTACATTATAGCCATCAATAGTATATTCAACTTCATAATTCTTACTTTTTACTAAATTAAATATAAGAATTATTATTAATATAGCTATTACAACAACTATTTGCAAAATTCTTTTCTTTTTTAATTTCATTTTACTCACTATCTCTTAAAGGATATTTCTTCTTTTCTTCCATCATAAAGGAAGTTATAGCTGTTTCAATTTCTGGTAATGCTTTTTTATCTAAATTAGTTATAACTACTACTTCTTTAACTGTATCAAGCGTTATTTTGCCAAAAAGTAATCCTTGATATACTTCTAAATCATTAAATAAATCAGGTGTTATAGATGTTAGAAAATAACCATATAAAAGTCTTTTTTGTCCGATTAAGATTCTTTTATTAGTAAGGACTACAACAGATGTAGAAAAAACGTCCAATACAGAATCATTTTTTTGGCCAGGAAAAGCATAAGTAACGAATTCTCCGGGATTTAAGTGTTTTTCAACAACTTCCGAATGTTTCTTTAATCTTTGCCAAGTAATACTATGAGGATATTTCTTTTTAAATTTTAAAACTTTATTATAAACACTATTCATACAGCACCTCTTATAGTTTTATTTTATAATTATTTTTCTTTATTAGCAACAAAAAATGTATTAACCTTATTGCAAATTAATACACTTTAAGATGACATAGACCTAAAATATAGAAAAAGCCAAGTCAGTTTGATTTATCGTTTTAATACCATTCGAGATGACATAGATCTAAAATTTGTATTTTGAATTGAATGGTGAAAAGAAGGTTTTAATACCATTCGAGATGACATAGATCTAAAATAGGACACAGGTAAAACTGCAGAATCTTGGTGTTTTAATACCATTCGAGATGACATAGATCTAAAATCTCAAATGATATTTATAACTCATTTACTCTCTACTTAATCCAAATGCGATATGATATAAGCTAACCCAAAACCAAGTCCACATACAAAAGCAATTAAAGCGCTTAACATACCAGAAGATGTATAACCTGTCGGAGCTAATTCTTCATCTTGATTTAAAGTAACTTTTACTCCTTCATCTAAAGTTGCTTCATAATCGCCATTTTCATTTTGTTTCAATCTAGTAATTTTATCCTCTTTTTCAAGTATTTCTTGCTTTGTTGTTGGATAACGATGCTGAAATTCAATTATTCTATTAACTCCCTCTAAATGAATTTTTGTTGTTGAAGAAATTTTTTCTATCTTACTTAAATGTTCTTTAATACTTTTTATACTATGAGCTTTAGCAACAAATTTATCTATGTTGTAAAAAATCATTTCTTCTAATTTTTTAGCATTTTCAACACTTGTATTATTGTATATAATTCTACTTATGCAATCTTTATATTCAACAATTGATGGAATCAACGAATCAATTACCCTTTTAATAAACATATAGTTATTGTTAAATAACTTATCAATTAAAACATCTATATTAACAGGAAAGTCATTTAAAGAATACACTTGTCCTTTATCTTCGCTTTCAAAAGTGTAATTTAACAAACCTGGAATTATATGGGCTTTTATTGTTGTACCTTCTAGCTCAGTATAATAGTAATAATCGCTACCATTTCTTGTTTTTTGCCCCATTAATAAGTCTAATATTATCATATCATAATACTCTTCAATAAATTTTTGTTTTTCTTTTAAATCATTTATTTGATTATAAGGAAGAGATGAAGCACCTTTTAAAAGCATAGCAAAAGTAGTTTGAGGATTTTGTAAATCTTCTTCAGTAGGAAAATAAGCTTTATAATCTTTCATTGCCATGGCAGAAGTTTTTCCCATTTTCATATACAATGCCTTTTTATTTGAAAATGCTTGAGAAACGCTATTAAGATTAACATTATCTTTTAAATCAGTATCAATCATTAAACCTTCTTTTTTCTTATCTGCGGTAGATATTCTACATACATAAGGCATTTCTATACCTAAAAGATGACCTATTTCACTTCTTATTATTTCATTATCTATTTGCTCTTTAGTTTTATTAAAAGTAGCAAAGCAAATACAACTTTCGTTTTCATTAGCTTTTATTTTAACTGCAGTACAATCATTAAATACTTTTTTATTTTTAGTTAAATTTGACTCTACTATTACAGAGAGATATTCTACATCAGTAGGACTACTATATTTAATTAGCTCGAGTACTTTTTCTTGATTTTCCGTATTATCTCCTTGCATACTACCTCTCCTTTATTTTACACACTATTATTATAACAGATTTTTTTAGTATTTGTTAAAAAGTTTTATCATTTAAGAATAATTAAAGCAATTCCAATTCCAATTCCCACAATAAAGCCAATAATTAAGGCGATTACAAAGATATTTAAAAATTTTTTTTGATAAGCTGTTAATTTCATTTTTTTGCTCCTTTTAAGTCAATTATATCAATAGACATGGGAAATAATTCATTTAATAATACTAATAATTTAGGAGAACAACCATGAATTTTAGTTATTGCTCCATTAATTATTAAAGTTTTATCTTCTAGAGTATACTTACCTCTTGTATTTTTAGTCTTCCAAAGCCATGTACCATCAGGACTAAAAATGCCTTTGTTTCCTTTAACTATATCATCTAATATAGATGGCATCATGCCATTATGAGTATGACCACCTAATATTAGAGATACATTTTTAAGATTTGTTTCTTTAATAGTTCTCGTGTCTAAAACATTAATTGGAGAATGAATAAGCAAGATATTGTAACAATCATTATTAAAAGCAGGTAACTTATTCTTTAATTCTCTTAATAAAACATCTTTATCTTCTTTATCATAATAGTTAAAACTAGGAGTAAAACCAATAAATCTTAAATTATCTTCTTCATATATTTCATTATCAAGTAAAATTAAATTAGGAATTTTTCTTATTTCTTTAAACCATTCTTTATTGGAATCAAATTCATATTCACATCTAAAAGCTCGTTTCTTTAAGATAAATTGGTCATGATTTCCAATACAGATAATTACTTTTGTAATTGATGTCAGTTCGTGTAAAAATTTTTTTATCGCATCTTTATTAACTAAATCTTTTAAAACATTAGTATTATCAATTAAATCCCCTGTTAAAGTTATATAATCAGGTTTTAATTCTTTTAATTTATCTAATACTAATAACAATTTTTCTTTTTTAAAATCAGTTCCATAATGAATATCAGAAATTAAAGCAATTCTCTTGTTAATAAGTTTATTGTTTTCCACAACATAATTATGTTCTTTAAAATGATAATTTAATAACTTCATAAGATGACTCCCTTTATTTTACTACTATTAATTATATACATAATAAAAATAAAATACTAGTCAAAGTTCAAAATAAAAAGAATTTTATAGATGTTTTTCTTGTTCATCAGCAAATTCTTTTGTTCCCATCTTCCACATTTCCTCTTCGACTTCTTCCAATTCCTCTATAGGAGAATATCTATTACCATAATATGCTCTTCTTTGGAGTTCAAAATAAGTTTCACATAATTTTTCATCTCTATCTTGTAAAACTATTTTAGCTAGTAAAAAAGAAAGTTTTTGATATTCTTCTTCAGATAAAGGTAAAGGTTTTACCTCTTCTCGTGATTTGATTTTTTCAATATCTTCGCTCCATCCTCTTTCTTCGTATTTTTCTCTTAAAACATCTTCTGCACTACGTCCTTCTATTGCCATATAAAATTCCTTCTTTCCATTATTCTCAATATAATCTTATCATACATTAAAATTCAAACAAATAGATATTTTCTAAGTATTTATCTCTAAATAAACTTTGACCTATATAATGACCTCCTAAATGTTTATAAAATTCATTTGCAGGATTACCATCTAAACAGCCGATTACTAACTTTTTTAAGCCATTTTCTAAGATAATATTAACAGCATAATCATATAACAATTTACCATAACCACTACCTTGCCACTCTTTTAAAATATATAAAGAATGAATCTCAGCAGCATTTTTATACTTATCACTTTCCAAAGTAAAATAAATCCAACCAATGATTTTTTCTTGGAGCGTTAAAACATAATAATGGGGCTGTTTATCTATATTACTTATTAATTTTTCTTTTGATTGCTCTTCGTTTTTTAATAAACCTTCCAAAAACTCATCATCAACAATTCCTTTATAAGTTGTATTCCAAACGACAGCAATTGCATGAGCTAATTCTAAAGCATCAGTGGCTTCTCTTTTTCTAATTATTGTTTCCATTAGACTCTCCTTTATAACTTAATTAAATCCAACATTTCATTAAAGTTATCTAAAGCATTTCTTACACTTTCTATTTCTTCATCAGTTGTTTCTTTAATAGCTGTTATTAAGTTTTCTTTATGCAAAACTTTATCTAATAGTTTTGGCATAACCCATAAACCATCAACTATAACATCTTTACAATCTTTTAAACTTCTCTTAATTAAAAATTCTATTGTTTGTCCTTTTAATAATTCTTTTGCAGAAGTATTGTTATTAGTAAAATTATTAATGCCATTTAAACAAACAAAAGCTTTCGCCATATTAAATAAAAAATCTGGTGGAACAAACTCATAATATAAGCAAATATTTAACATATCAATAAAATAATAGGTAACTTCTTTATTTTTTATTCCTTCACAATAAGACTTGCAATCTTCTTTAAATAACTTTTTAGTTTCACTATCCATATTACCATAGGAAACTAACAGATTATACAACTTTTCGTAATTGGAAGAATAAGCTGCTAAAAAGAAAGTTCGGCATAATTTAGCATCTTCATCGTTTAAAACACATAATAATCCCATATCTAAGAAAACAATGTCATCATTTTCATCGATACAAATATTTCCACTATGAGGGTCGCCATGAAATACTATTTGTTTATCATTAAACATTGCCCAAAAACTTAATTCTAAATAACTATTGAATGCTGTCACAATTCTTTCTTTATTTTCGCTTGTTAATTCCATCTTATTAATTGTTTTCTCAGCAATAAACTCCATAACAATTACATTTTCTGTACAATATTCTTCATAAACTTTAGGTAATTTAATTTTCTTAGTACCACTTATTTTGCCATTAACAGTATCGGCAAAATTTTGATAAAGTTTAATATTCTCTTTCTCATGAACAAAATCAGTTTCATCATAAATCCATTTTAAATATAATTCTAAGGCATAATCGCCACCTGTATAATTTTTAAAATTAACAAACTTCCCAAAGCGATGAACGATTTTTCTAATTCTTTTTAAATCTTTTTCAATAGTCTTTGTTATATCTCTTCTTTTTATCTTTATAGCTACTTCTTCTCCCGTTTTAAGTATGGCTTTGTGAACTTGTGAAACAGAAGCTGACCCAACAGGTTCTTCTTCAATACACTTAAAAATTTTACCTAAATCATTGCCATATTCTTTTTTTAGAATACGCTCAACTTCATTGTAACTAATTGGATTACAATCATCACAAATGCTAGATAGCATTTGCCTATCTTTCTCTGTAAACAAATTTCCAAAATTTTGTGTTGCTAGCATTTGGGCAAGTTTTATATAAACAATTCCATTTTTAATAGCAAATTTCTTTATTAAAATACCATTGTTTTTTCTCAGAATAAATTTTCCAATTAAAAGTTTAATTACTTCTATATATAACTTCATTTGAACCACCCTTAAAGTATTTGTTTATTTAATTGTACTACAAAAAATAATTTTTTTATAGTTATAAATCAATTTCTAAAAGATAAGGACAATGGTCAGAACCTAAAACTTCTTTTAAATACATAACTTTCCCTATACTACTTTCAAGCTGTTCTGAAACAAAAATATAATCTATTCGCCAGTCCATATTTCTAGCTCTTGCATTAAAGCCATTCGGCCACATAGAATAAATATCTCCATCGCTTACTAAACATCTAAAACTATCTTTTAATCCTAGTCCTATTAATTCATCAATCTTAGCTCTTTCTTCATAAGAAAACATATTATTTTTATAATTCATTTTATAATTTTTTAAATCTAATTCTGTATGAACAATATTAAAATCTGTACAAATAAAAACTTTTTTATTTAAACTTTGAACTAACTTTAATAAACTATTAATTGCTGCAAATTTATAAGAGTGATTTTCTTTATTTCGACCTCCATGAGGCATATAAATACTAATAACATAAAAGTTAGAATACTCAAGCATAATAAATCTACCTTCAGAATCAAATTGTGGTAATCCTAGATTATAACTAACATTTAAAGGCTTTTCTTTTGTTAAAATCATACTTCCACTATAACCTTTTGAAAGTGCAAAATTATAATATGCATAGTACCCATAATTATTTGGTATTTCACTATTCATTTTTAGTTCTTGTACGCAAACTATATCAGGTTTATAATTTTTAATTAAATTTTCAAAATCATTCTTTTTCAGCACTTCTAAAGCCATTTATATTCCAAGTAATAATTTTCATTTCTATGCTTCTTTCAAACTATTTTCATTCAATAAGAAATCATAAATACTCATATATATAATTCCATTATTATCTTGCCATTTTATAAAATGATCATATACAATAACTATTTTTTTGAAGTTATCTCCAATATTTAAAAGAGATTGCAATTCTTGTTCTTTCTTTTCATCATCCTCAATATTATAAGCAGATTGAATATAATATTTATCGTTTCCTTTATTAACAACAAAATCTATTTCTAATTGTTTATAATCTTTTTTTATCATATTATATTACTATTTCCCATAAATTAAAATTATAATTTCCATCTGTTCCACTTCCAACTTTATTAAAGCCCATTTTTTTGTAATATTCATTAAGAAATTTACTTTCTTGATAACAATCAAGTCTTAAATATTTTTTATTATTTATTTTACATTGTTCTATTGCATAATTAATTAATGTCTTGCCAATACCTTTTAAATTAATAGTAGTTGCTAAATGATGAATATAGTAAGAAGAATCATTATTATTCCAATAATTCTTATCTTCTTCTTTTAAAAGCATAACACCACATACTTTATTATTAAATTTTGCAACAACTAATTTATTTATTTTCATTTGCTCTATAAAATAATTTTTACCATATTTATGAGGATAGCTATTAACATTCCATCCTTTAACACCTTTTTCTCTAAACCATAAACATCTATCATATATCAATTTATGAATAGCATCTAAATCTTCTATTGTTGCTTTTTCTATTTTATAATTCACACTAATTTCCTCCACAAGTATTTTTATACAAGAAAATATATAAACTTGAAACTTCAAGATTTAAAACATAATGGTGCCGACTAAAGGATTCAAACCTTCGACCTATGCATTACGAGTGCATTGCTCTATCAGCTGAGCTAAGTCGGCATAGATAAATTATATCACAATATATACAAAAAGAAGTAATATTTCATGAACTAAAAATCTCAACAATTACTTCTTTAATTCTACAATTGAACATCAATATATTTAGTTATTTCATTTAAGCATCTATAGATATTCATACTATCACCTACATTTATTAAAACAACTAAAGTTGTTAAATTCATTGGCTACCCCAGTAGGATTCGAACCTACGGAATGTCGGAGTCAGAATCCGATGCCTTACCACTTGGCTATGGGGTAAAATAAAAATGCTAGTAATATTTTAGCATAGTTTATACATATTTTAAACTCAAAATCTTTATTCATTTTTTTAAGTTATAACATTTTTATTCTTTTATAAATCTTATAAGTACCTAATTCTCCTGTTTCAGAAGTCCCAATTATAAATTGATTAGCTTTTATATTTTGAGGTAAATCTACTTCTTTAACTAAGTGATAAGCTTCTTTTATACTATCTTTATTACTATCCATAAACAAAGTTGTGTGATACTTATAATCTAAATCATATTCATGTAATTTTATACTATATTTCTCTAGCAAAATATTATTTAATTCATCATGTACTTTATCTAAATAAGTATTTCTTTTCATCCTTATCCAAACAATATTATCATACATCTCTAATTTATCAATTTCTATTTTAAATGGATTTATAGTTTTAAAATAATTACTAATTTCTGAAACAACTTCTTCCAAAATACTTTTATCAATTTCAAATGCTGCTTTTAAAGAAATATGCAGCGGTAAAACAAAACAAGAATTTTCAAAATTAATTTTCTTATCAATTAGTAATGCTTTTATTCTTACCTCAGTTAATTCATTATCAATATCTATTCCAGCCCATATAAACATAATTTACCTCTCCCTATTTATATCCTCTAATAATATAGCTCCTATTTCTTGCCAATTATTTACTCTAATGATATTCTTCTCTTTTAATTCTTCATCTCTTAAATCCTTATTATGCCAAGCTGTAAAAAGTAACTTTGTCTTTGCTCCTTCAATATTACTAACTTTATCATCTATTTTAATATCACAATTAACAACACTCTTATCACAAGTAAAAATATAGTTTTTAGGTTCAATAAAATCTAGTTTTTTATACAAGAAATTATATTTATTTCTTAAATTATTGCCAGCATATTGTGTTATTTCTCTCCATATATAGTCAGTACATATATAAATTTTATAATGCTTACTAAGTTCTTTTAAGACATCATAACAATCTGGTAAAAGTGTAGCATTTTCATACATATCCATATCTTTAAACTTTGAAAAGAAATCATCTTTTTTATCACCTAAAATATCTTGAATATAATAAGTTTTAACAGTATCATAATCATAGTGATATCCTAAATAATCATCTAAAATTTTAGTAAAATTACCATAAGTTATAACATCATCCATATCAACCATTATTGTTTTCATTCGCATACCGCCCGCTTTTTCTCATTTATTTCTGCTTTTAATTTATGACACTCTTCTAAGTCAATATCATAACAATTAGCTAAAGCACAAACATAATATAAAACATCATAAAGTTCTTCTTCAATAGAATTTTTTATATCTTTATCGTTCATTCTTTTTTCTTTTCTAACAACCTGTCGATAACTCTCCAACTTCTTCAACTAGTTTCAGAAAATATTTTTCTTTAAGTTCTGGTTTATAGTCTCTTTCTTTGATAAATTTTTGTAACTCCCTTATTTGCATATTTTTCATTCCTTATCTTTTATAATATTTTTTTCTTTGATTTACTTCTATTACAATCGTTTCTATATTCGAATTAGCTATTTCATTTTCTATTTTTCTTTGCATATTTTTAGCATTTTCAAAATCAGTCTTTCTTAAAGTAGTTCTTTCTAAAAGTAACTCATCGTCAATATAGAGATAGACAATTAAATCACAAGGTAGCAAAACTGTACCAAATAAAGGGATACCTGGTTGAATTTTTAATTTAGTCTGAACTAATTCATCCATCTTTTTCCCAATTTCTTCTATCCATGGAGACTGGCAAAGATAATCACTTTCTTCTTGGCTCAGTAATGGGAAGATTAAATTATCCATATCTTCTCCAATATTTAATTCCTCAATTAATGTAGTTTTCCCTGTACAGGTTGTTCCTAATACACATATTCTTTTATCCTTATTTTCTTCAAAAATTCTAACTAAATCTTCTTTCCATGAGTCCATTTTATCACCTACATTTCTCTTATCTCATAATTTATAACTTTGCATTTGTTATCTAACAAAAATTTTCCTTCAAATAACCTATCTTTAAATAAATACTCTGTAAACTTCTCATTTTGTTCAAATTGATTTATTTTAGGTAAATTTTCTACATCTATCCACTCCAAAGTTCCTTCTTCTGATTCTTTTAATAAGTCTCCCTCAAAATTATTTGCTGTATAAACGAATATTATACCTTCACTTTCATCTTTCCAATAAGAAAGGCCTTGTAATTTAGGATTAATTAGAGTCAATCCTGTTTCTTCTTTAAATTCTCGTATAATACAATCTAAAGGACTTTCGCCACTTTCAAACTTTCCTCCAGGTGGAGCATAGACATGACCCCACTTCTTAGAAAATTTAAGCATTAAGACTTTATTATCTTTCTTTAAATAACACACGGTAGCATTTTCATGAGTTATTCTATGTTTTTTCAAAGTAAAAACTACCATACCATATTTTAAAACTTCTTCTTGATTACAATATCTTTTTTCATAAAAAGAATTAACTGTACTTTTTACATCACTATGTCTATCACTAAAATCTTCTTCAAAATGAAAAGATAAAGCCTCTTCTAAAGTAGCAAAATAATTTATTTCTAAAACATCCATCAACAACTTTTCTTCCAGATTAGAAATCTTATGAAATTCGATTGTATCTCCAACTCGAACTTGTCTTCTTTTTTCATCATTGACTCTATATTCTCTTATTTTAAGTCCTTTTCCCATTCTTTCAAATTCATTATCATTTAATTTCATAACGTGTAACATAGTAAAACCTCTAATCTAACTTTTTGATATTTATAAAACTTCTTATAGATTATTTTAACATACTATAATTATATTTTCTTAAAAATTATTGTCTTTTCTTTTAAAGATATTTTTACTACCTCATAACCATATTTTTTTACTTCTTTCTTATAAGTTAAAAAAGAATGATCAATTGTAAAACCTAAAATATTTTTAATTTCATTATAGGTTAATATATAATCATCTTTCTTATTCTCTTTTAAATAATTCCATAACGGTTCATATTTACTCATTAATTCATTCTTCCTTATAATTTCATTTTTTCTTTTTATAAATATTCTCACAAGATTTGCATGTAATAGTTATTTCATAATTAGCAACTTTTTTATCTAATATTGTAATTAAAGGTTCGTTATCATTTGGACAACAAAATCTATTCTTTATAATGATTAAATCATTGCTACATTTTTTACCTACTTTACTATCTTCAAAATCTAATAAAGCGCTACCTTCACTACCACAATTACATTTAAATTTTAGTTCTAACTTATCATAAGTTGAATAACATAAATATCCTATATTTTCATTACAATTATCACAATACATCCAACCACCATAGTTAGTTGCTAATCTCATATTTACTAATTTTTTACTTTTTAATACTCTTGCCATATTTACAAACATCCTCTCCTCTTTACGAAATCTATAAACCTCTTTTAAAAATTCTAAAATATAATATACTTTTTTAAAAATCTTCAAGTATATTCATTATAACAGAAATTGCCACAAATATGAATGCTCTGAAAATTTTATTTCTTTTTTTTAAGTTCTTTTAGTTTATCTAGTTCAGTAATTCCTTGTTTTAGATATTCTTCACTTACACAAGATTTCATATCTTCCATTTGTCCTATTAAATTTTCTAAATAATTTATTTGAGAGAAAACATCAGTATATTCTTTAGAATCCTTGACAAATTGTAATTTTTCTTGTAATTTTGTTAATTTACCTAAAAGTTTTTTAACATCTCTTATTGTACTTTCTATTTGTAATATAGTATCAGCAGATTTTGTTCTCTCTTCTACTTTAATAAAATCAACTTGAAACTTAATCTTAAAACTATGTAACTCTTCATAAGATGGCAAAGTAGAAATGTCCATATCAAAATCATTTATTTGTAGCTTAGAAATAATACTAAGATATGGTCCAAAAAAAGGCCCATCACAATCATCACAACGATCAATTAATTTATCATTTACCAAAACATACTTAAATTTGCTTATTTCTACTTTATAAGTATCTTCAAAATTATTTTCATAGTGGGCACTACCCGTTTTTACTAACCAATTTTTATCACCATCAGTATAAATATATGTTCCAACATAACCATTTTCGATTGTTTCTTTTTTATAATATGCTTTTTTAAATTTTGACAATCCTATATTATGTATTTCACCTTTTACTTCTCTTTCAATGCTAATATTTACTTGATTAATTTGCAACTCTTCTACTTTTTTTAAGATAGTATAAATTTTATCTTTTTTTAAATTATTAACTTTTAAATATTCTATCATTTGCTGAAACATATTGTATTCCTTTGACCAACCAATTATAGCTAATTGGAAATATTTAAAAAGTTCATTTATTAATTTTTTATTATGTAATTCATTAATGACGTCTTCATACTTTTGACAAAATTTTTTCATTTTTTCTATTAATTGTTCATAATAACTTTCAGATTCTTCTTTAGATATTCTATCTAATATAATTGATAAAGCAATATCATCTTTTTTACCTACTTTACTAATCATCATAAGGTAGTTTAATACATCTTGTAATTCGACACAATCTATATTAGAAATATTACTATATGCGCAAATTCTTTCATCAATATTCTTTATATCACCATAATATTTTAAAACATCTATTCGATCGTTTAAATTAATCTTTTTATTATGACTCAAGTAATTCATATAAGAATTTAGTTTTAATATTGTAGTATCATAACTTCTGTTTAGTTCTTCTCTAATTACATCATCGATATTTTGAAAATTATAGTTATTATTTCTGAGTTGATTAAATATACTATCTCTAAACACTAAAAAGTCGTCATAGGTAATATTATTCATTAATTCCATTAACTCAGTAGTAAAATTTAAAAATTCCTCATAATTATCTAATTCTAAAACTTTTCTAAAAAAAGTAACATCGACATTTTCAATCATAAACTATCATCTCTTTTCAATTTCATTTTATTCTAAAATTGTTGATAAATAAAATATATATTTGTTATAATGTTAATAAGGAGTGCTTATAATGAATATAGATTTAGAATTATATCGAGTTTTTTATGTAGTTGCCAAACACAAACATATGACAAGGGCAAGTGAAGAGTTACACATATCACAGCCAGCAATCTCGCAATCAATTAAAAAACTAGAAGAACAATTAAATGGGACATTATTTTTAAGAAGTAATAAAGGAATGGAGTTAACAGAAGAAGGTAAGATGTTTTATGGATATGTTAAAGGAGCATTAGAATTAATTGATAATGCTGAAAAAGAATTTACTTCATTTAAAGATTTATCGAAAGGTGAAATCAAGATAGGATGTTCTACTACTTTAACAAAATTAATTTTATTAGAGGCCATAGAAAGATTTCATAAAGACTACCCTAACATTGATATTAATATAATTAATGATTTAACGAGTAATTTAATAACTGATTTAAAATTAGGTAAACTAGATTTTGTTATTTTTAATGAAAGTAATGTTAAAGAGTCCAATGTTCTTCTAAAAAAAATAAAAGAATTAAAACAAGGTTTTGTTTATAATCCTTCTATTTTTATTGATGATATAGAAAGCTTTAATGACTTAAATAATTATCCCTTAATTCTTCAACAAAAAGAATCAAATAGTAGAAAACTTCTAGATTATATTGCTTTATCAAATAATGTATCATTAAATCCTAAAATGGAAGTTGTTAGTCAAGAACTAATAACAGAGTTTACCCATATTGGTCTTGGAATTGGTTTTGTCATAATTGATTTAGCTAAAAGAAATTTTAATGATTTAAAAGAACTAAAAATAAATAAAAATATTCCCAATATCAATGTTTTTTTAGCAACAAATAAATCTTTATCTTTAACATTTGCTAGTAAAACATTTATCGACTATTTATAGGTATTTTTATCTTTTCTTTTTAAGAAGAAAGCTTATATACTAAATTATCATTTGGATTTTGGTTCTTTATTTCATTTATAATTGTTTCTACCGCTTCAGAACATTTTACTTTTTTTTCTAAACTAACTCTTGAAAAATTTTGGCAAATAAAGTCTTCGTGGTCTTTAAATATTTCCTCTGTAATATCTGTTGGAACTAAATAACAACCATTTTCTATAGTACAGCAATTAAGTAAATCTCTATCAAATTCTTGCTGTCGCTCATATTCCGTTTTTAGTAACAACTCTAATAACCATTCTTCACTAACATAATACTTACATAAAATATTACTTTCTATAATTGTATAAAAAATATCAATTACTTTTTCTATTAAATCATTTTTCCAAATGATATCCTCATATCGTGTATTAATTTTATATCTTAATCTACTTACTAAATCTCTGTCTAATATAACTCTTCCATCTTTACCAATGCTTGATGAAAACAATATTGGACCAGTATAATCAAGATTTTTAAATAGTTCTTTAGCTTCTAGCAAGGCTCTTAATTTAGCTTCATCTATATCTAACTCGATATCTAAATCAGATAATTTATATTCTGTATCAGGGCTTTCTGGAGGTACAACCATAATTTTATCGACTGATACCACATTTTCTGTAATACATTCTGCTTCGCTTCTTAAAGTATAGTCTATATCATCTAATATAAATTTTAAATCACTATTTCACTTTCAAAGGGCATATTATTATCAAGTAAAAAGTATTCATATAATTTCTTTTTCCAATAATCAAGATGCTTAATATCAAAAGTAAAACACAATAATTTCCTTTTTTCTCCTATATAATAACTTCTTCTACCTAATTTAGGCATTAATCCATTTTTTTTAATTCCATAAAGATTATTTTTTGTAGTTAAGTGATATCCATAGTTGGTCATAATTTCACCTCTATAGCGAGATATTATAGCACTTTTTCAACCTTTTTAACTATTTTTTTGTTCATAAGAAACATTTTCTAAATCACTAAAATTACAAATAAGATATTTAGTATTAGAATTTGCAGTTATTAAAGGTAATTCTTTTTCTTCTTCTGTTAACTCTCTAAAAATATGTCCTTGAACATTCTCATGTTTTCTAATACTTATAAATGACAAACACTCTCTACATTTCATAACATTATAATATTCTATTTTATTATTAAAGTTTACTTTTAATATGCAATGAATATCAAAATTACATTTATGTTTGATTTCTTTTTTCTTATCATTATATTCAGTTTCTTTTTTATAAATTTTTCTTATTCCTAAATGTCCTCTTCCCATTTTAATCACCTTCATTTATAGAAGAAATTCGACTATGTCGAATTAAAAAACAAATTTGGTGGACCTCTCGAAGTCAAAAACAAACTATTTTGTATTTAGTTGTGGATTCGTATTAATTATAAAAATTTAATATTTAACTTCCAACTATTTTTTTGATATTTTTGGTAAATTGTCTTTAGTTAAAACTTTTTCATACCAATCAGGAATAAAATCTAAAAAATATAATGGTTCCATCATCATCCAAAGAAAAGCATTACCAGATTCAACAATCTGCAATCCATATTCTTTCATAAAAATATCTACATTATTTTTTAGAAATTTGTTTAGAATTGCAAGTTCTTTATTAGCAACTTCCATAGTTATTGGTTTTAAAATACTTTGAATTACTTTTGATTTTTTAACAGATGCATTTGAAACTTTATCGATATATTGTTCTAATAATCCTGCTTTCAATTGTTTAATTTCATTTTGAGATTTAATACTATCATTTTTTAAAATACTAATGCTATGTTCTAATATGCTATAAGTTTCTGTTATTTCTTGAATTTTTGCTTTAAAGTATTCTTGATTTTCATTTGGATGAGCATCAGGATGATATAAGAATATCAAATTCTTATATCATTTTTTTAAATTTAAATCAGCTGTCAAAGTTGTAATATTAAATATTTGTTTAGCTTCTTCTAACGTCATATATAATATCCCCTAAAATATATCCCAAACAAACAATTTTGTTTGTTTTATAACCACATGGTGCCCTAAGGGAGGACGTACAACAACTTTTTATTATTTGAATACTTATTTGTCCTTATTTTCTTATTCCCCATTTTTCACTATTTGGGTATTTATCGTATGGTTCTTCATAAATAAAACCACTTTTTTTAGCTGTATTTTTAGACTTATCATTTAAACTATCTATATATAAATTTGGAGAAACTTTTTGCGACAAACAATAATCTTTAATCGCAGTTAGCATTTCAGTAGCAAATCCCATATTTCTAAATGGTTTATAAACTTCATATTCAATGTAATTATTTTTATTTAAATGAATATATCCAACTACAGTATAGATTTCAGAATCGCAAAAAATTTTATCAATATTTATTTTATCTTTTGTTAAAGATTGATTTTTTAATATAGCATATTGTTTTTTATCACCATTTGCCTCATTGTTTGTTGTAACTATTATTAATCTATCTGTTTCAATGAATAGATCAGATAACATACTAAACACCTCTATTTCTTATTAAATTATAAACTTATAAATATTGTAGGCTAAATATGCATATTGTTTTTGACAATATGCAAGTGTGTTTTACTAAATTGACATAATTTAATTTAATTTCTATAAATATTCTATCATATTTTACAGTATAATAAATAACTACGCCTAGAAGACGTGGTTTTCACATGGCCTATAAGGCCAAAATATCAACAAACTCACAAATGGAAGCTTGCTTTCTCTTCGGTCAAGCTCTATGTAATGACTACTTCAATATACCCTTAAAAGGGTTTAAATATTCTTTCTTTGTTAATTTATCTTGCATCATATCTTCATTTTCTTGCTCTCTTATGTATTTTCTAATTGTTGCTTCATTCAATCCTATTGTACTTACATAATATCCTGTTACCCAAAAATTTCGATTTCCAAACTTATATTTTAAATTTGTATGATGTTCAAATATCATTAAACTACTTTTTCCTTTTAGATACCCTATGAAATATGAAACACTCATTTTCGGAGGTATTTGTAATAGTAAATGTACATGATCTGGCATCATATGTCCTTCTATTATTTCGACACCTTTCCACTTACATAATTCTTGTATGTATTTTTGTATATCTTTTCTTAATTTATTGTATATTACCTTTCTTCGATATTTTGGTATAAATACAATATGATACTTGCACATATATCTTGTATGTGCTAAACTTTTAGCCATGACATCTCTCCTTTCATGCTTAATATTGGGCCTGAACAGCCAATATTATAGCATGCGAGATGTCATTTTGCTTAAAGCTTTTTAACTCCCACTAGCTTAGCTAGTGGATTTTTGATGGCTTGATATCCACAAGCCACTTACTAAAGTAGCATTAAAACTCGAAACATAAAGTTCGAGTTTCCTATCAATCTGGTGCGATAGCGGTTGTGATCTACAACTTTTCACAAAAATTAGGAATCAATACATAACTTGTATCAATTTCTACTAATATTTTAACAAACGATAGAAAAAGTAGCAATACAATTTCGCTGCTCTAAATAAAAAAAGTTAGCACATATTTTTAACATAAATATTTAATTTTAATAATTAGTCAAGAACAAGCAATTTTTTAGCATCTTTTTCGACAAAATGATTTATCCTTAAATTTTGCCCTGCAAATATTTCTGGTGCAACTTCTCCAATAGTTTGTTTATAAATTTCTTTAAATTGTTCTATTTTAGAATCATATTCGTTTTCTTTTTCATACCAAGGGCATGTAGCAATTAGTGCAAATTTAATATTCATAGAATCTAATATATTTCTACAAAAATAAAAAGTCTTTTCATCCATTAAAGGATTTAATAAAACTAAAGAGTTTTTACTATCAATAAGGCTTACAGCATTTTTTAAACTTTCAAAGTCTTTTATATGATCAAATGATATGCCAAGATTTCTACAAAACTTTTGATAGTAATCTATTTCATCACTACTTGTAAAGTTATCTAAATTAGCTAATATCATTTTTAAATTTGCTTCATTTTTTTCATCTTCAAGATATGCCTTTAGGGTTTCTAAAATTTTAGAAGCATTCATTGGTCTTATATCTATAAAATATATATTCTTTTTCATAAAATTCTTAAACCTCCCTCAATTACATATTATTTTATCATAATTTTTACGATTTCAAACAATTATCGTTCAAAATCATCATTTTTTTCATTATTTTTACTGTTTTCAATAGATTTCAAGTCATTATCATCAAGTATTTCTTCATCATACAAATCATTTATGAAATCATCATATTTATTGCTAGAGAAGAATTTGTCTTGTAAGAATTTAATAAATTTGCTCCACAATTCTTTAAAGTAATCGACTATTTTTTGTAATTCTGATACCTTGTCTTCTAACTCATCAATAGTTTCGTTAGCATCATTTAAATCATATTCTAATTCTTCAATTCTATCATCACGAGTTTGAATTTTCTTTTTCAAATTTCTAACTTCGTTAGAGTGTTCTCTTAAATCATATTCATATTTTTTTAAGACTATATTTATATCATTTGCATCTCTTAAATTAGAAGTAGTATCATTTGTTTGTTCTATATACTTTTTGATTTTATCAACATTTTCATTTGAAATAGTAAAGTTATTTTTATTCGTAATTGTAGGTTTTAGATTATTAATAATATCATTAATCTCATTAGATTCATTTTGTAATTCATCAGTTTTACTATTTAATTCTTTGAGTTGCTTTTTATATTTTTCTTGTTCTCGTTTAAACTTTTTATACTCGTTCATATTCGCAACATTAATATCAACATTTCTGCCTTCTTCTTTTGCTTTAAGAGTGTAGTTTAAATTATAAATTATATTGAAGGAATTAATACAATATTCTCTCATTTTATCTTGAATATTGACTAAACTTATCTTATTAAATACATCAGATTTCCCAACTTGTTTTTCCATACCATTTTTCATTCCATCTTTAAAAGGAACACCAACAATATGTAAGTGTGGACTAGATTCATCAAAATGAATAGTTGCATTTGATATTTTAAAATTAGGTACAACTTCTTCTAAATCTACTATTTGTTCTTTAAAAACTTCAATCATTTTTTTCTTAAATTTATCATCTTTATCAGACCAAAAGTCCATATCTCCAAGTTCAATAATAATCTCACAAGCAAGATCTCTTTTATTATCATTTGAAATATGATTAAAATAATTTTCTATCTTTCTATCATTTCTAGTTTGCTTTTCGTTATATTTAATTCTTGCATCTTCAAATAATTCTAAATACAAATTTTTAGTATCTTCTACAATAGATGAAGTACCTTTTATTATGCAAATTAATTCTTTTTCATCATCATATTTTCTTAAATTATGTTTATCAACTTTTGATAATTGTTGATGATTTTGTATTGCATTATTATTAAATGAAGTAGTATTAGTATCATTAGTTTTTGCTGTTCTTCTTGCTCTTTTTGATTTATTTTTGTCATTACCTAAATGTAATGAATAAGATAATTCTTCCATAAATTCATACCCCCCTTTGTTAGAATAGAGTCCTACTATTTATAGTAGGGTAATTTTGCTCTGTCAAAATCTCTAACTCATCCTATATTTCGAGAATAGGTTTAGAATAGAGAGAAACAAGATATTATTT
>CAOJBM010000028.1 GCA_948329525.1 uncultured Mycoplasmatota bacterium | reverse complement strand
AGAATTTATCTTACTTTAATCAACTTTTTTAATTCTCTTCATGATTTAGTCCTGGAATATTGCTCTCATCAGTTCACATCTTAAAGTATACATGATATAATAGTTTTAGCAACGAGTTTAATAATAAGTATTACATCTTATTACATAATAAATTTATATGTTAAAATATAATTAAGGAGGCATTGATATGAAAGCAGTTATAATGGCAGGTGGAAAGGGGACTAGAATAAGTAGTATAACGACTGATATTCCAAAAGCAATGATGTCTATTGTGGATACTCCCATAATTGAACATCAAATCAATTGCTTAAAAAAATCTGGTATAGATGAATTATATGTTATTATAGGCCATCTTGGAAATGTTATAAAAAATTATTTAAAAGATGGTAAAGATTTTGGGATTAAGATAAATTATTTAGAAGAAACAACTCCGTTAGGTACAGCAGGAGCATTATATTACTTAAAAGAACAGTTACAAGAAGATTTTATATTTCTATTTGGAGATGTATTTTTAAGTATAGATTTCAATAGAATGATACAGTATCATCGAGTAAAAAATTCTGATGCGACTTTATTTGTTCATCCTAACATTCATCCATATGATAGTGTGTTAGTTGAAAATGATGAAAATGATAGAATTTTAGGAATTGATTCTAAAAGAGTTGCTAGAGATTATGATTATAAAAATAATGTTAATGCCGGTATTTTTATATTTTCTCCAAAAATATTTGATTATATAAAAGAACCAATCAAAACAGACTTAGAAAATAATGTTATTATTCCAATGATTGAAGATGGATGCAATATGTTTACATATAAATCTACAGAATATGCTAAAGATATGGGAACACCTGAAAGATATTATGCTGTAAATGATGATTATCAGTCAGGATTAGTAGAATCTAGAAACTTAAGTAATAAACAAAAATGTATCTTTTTAGATAGAGATGGAACTATAAATGAATATATGGGATTTTTAATAAGAAAAGAAGATTTGAAATTGATTCCAGGTGTAGTAGAAGCCATAAAGAAAATTAATGAATCTGAATATTTATGCATTGTTGTTACAAATCAACCTGTTATTGCAAGAGGTGAAGTAACTTTTGAACAGTTAGATGATATTCACAAAAGATTACAGACTTTATTAGGAAATGAAGGTGTGTACGTTGATGATATTTATTATTGCCCACATCATCCTGATAAAGGATTTGAAGGTGAAATTCCCGAATTGAAATTTGATTGTACATGTAGAAAACCAAATACAGGAATGATTGAACAAGCTGCTGAAAAGTATAATATAGATGTTGAAAATTCGTGGATAATTGGAGATTCGACACTTGATATTATGTTAGGCAAAAATGCTAATATGAATTCTATTTTAGTAGGAACTGGACAAGCTGGATTAGATAATAAATATGATGTTGAACCAACAGAAACAGCCCAAGATTTAAATGAAGCGGTTGATAAAATAATGTTAAGAAGAAAATATAATGTTAAGAAGGAGAAAATATAATGGATTTTAAGAATGCAATAAGAGAATATTATGAAAGAGAAATTGAAGTAATAAATAATTTGAATTTAGATGAAATAAATGAAGCTATGAATTTAATTTATGAAACATATCAACAAGAAGGGACAATTTATATTTGTGGAAATGGTGGAAGTGCATCAACAGCTTCACATTTTCAAAATGATTTTAATAAAGGAATAAGCGAATATGTAGATAAAAAATTTAGGTTTCAATGTATTAATGATAATGTTTCAACAATGTTAGCAATAGCTAATGATATTGGTTATGAAGATATATTTAGATTTCAATTAAAAAATAAAATTACTTATAAAGATATTTTTATAGGAATTTCTGGAAGTGGAAATTCAAAAAATATTTTAAATGCAGCAGAATATGCTAAAGAGCAAGGCGCAAAAGTAATTGGAATTACTGGTTATAAAGGTGGAAAGCTTAAAGAAATAGCAGATTGTAAAATGCATACTGATATTGTAGATATGCAAATTACAGAAGATCTTCATATGACATTTGATCATATGATGATGAAAATATTTTATAATTTTTTAGTAGCTGGTGAGATTTCTGGAGAAAATAATCACGATAAACATTAATAAAAGAGTGATATTATGAATAAAAAAACATTGGCTTTAGCTTATGAATTAAATGATAATGATATAAATTTATTTATTGAACAAGTTAAAAAATATAAAAAAGAAATATCTGTTGATAAATATTTGATATTTTACTTTGACTTGAGTGAAAGTAATATTAATTTTATAAAAAATAATTGTGATTGTGATTTTATAAAATTAAATAGATTTATAAAAACAAGGTTTGAAATTTTTAAATATTTATCTAAATATAAATATATAATTTTAACTAATATTTCTTTTAATATTACTAATGATTTTATTGAAAAATATAAAATTCATAATTTTTCTACTATATTTTTTAATAATATTAGATTTGTTGAAGCTAATTTTAAAAAACTAATAAGAAAATATCATATGTTTGAAGTAGCGCATGACACAACAATTATGTTTATAACAGATAAAATTAAAAATTACAATCATATAAGAAATTGGTGTATATATATTTTTTACCGATATCGAAGAAAAATGATTAACAGAGTGGACGCAACAATAGAATTAATCATTCAAAAATTTAACATTGATGTTGAACCAATAACAATTGAATCAAATTCAATTTCTAATATTAAGTATGATTATAAATTTAAAAAAATATCAGAAAAAGTTGATGGGCCGTTAGTTTCTATTATTATGTCAATCTATAATAAAGATAAATATTACAAAAAGGCGATAGAAAGTGTATTAAATCAAACATATGAAAATATCGAACTTATAATAGTATTAGAATATTCTGATATACAGGATAAAATTTATAACCAATTAGTTAGAATAAAAGATAAAAGAATAAATATTATAAAAAATAAAACTAGATTAGGATTTGCAGAATCTTTAAATATTGGAATTAGAGCCTCTAGAGGTAAATTTATAGCTAGAGTGGATGATGATGATATTTGTGTTGCTAATAGAATTGAAAAACAAGTAAATTATTTTAAAAATAATAAAGATGTTGCAATAGTGGGAACATATATGAAATTTTTTGGGCAAAGTAATCTTATTTGTAAATTACCAACCGAGTATGAAGAATTAAAAATAATTTGCTTATATAAAACTCCATTGTTTCATCCAACAGTTATGTTTAATTTAAATATTATTTCTAAAAAAGATATTTACTATAGGAGTAAAATATATTCTGAAGACTATGATCTTTGGAGTAAATTAATTGATAAATATAAGATTGCTAATCTTCCAGAGATTTTGTATTACTATAGATTAAATGGTGAAAATAATTCTACTAGTAATGAAAAACTTATGAATGAATCACATCTAGATATTATGAAATATCAATTAAAAAAATTTTTGAATTTACATTTTTCTTTTGATGATTTACAAATGTTAAGTGGTAGAATTGATGTTTTAGGACTTACATTAAAAAGAAAATATGTATATCAAAGAAAAATAAAATTATGGAAAAAAATAGAAAAAAAGAATAAATATTTTTATTCTAAAGATTATATTGAATTAGAAATCGATAATATAAGAAAATATTATCAAATATTAAATGAAAAATCATAATTAAATTAAAATAATTATTTGTAACAAGAGATATTACTACTATTATTATAATTAAATTTTGTAGTATAATATAAAATATGAGGTGAAAGCAATGTTAAAAAAGTGTGATATATTAATACCTATATATAATGCTCCAGAGTGGGTTAATATATGTGTATATTCTTTAATCATAAATACACCGAAGGAATATATTAATAAAATTTATTTATTAGATGATAATTCTAATGAATATACTAAAAATTGTTTAAAAAATCTAAAAAACAAATATGGTAATATTATAGAAATTATTACTAATAAAACTAATATGGGATTTGTAAGAAATTGTAATAATGGTATGAAATTATCCATGAAAGATAAAAAAGCAGATTGTGTTCTTCTTTTAAATTCAGATTGTATTGTTAGTAAAAATACTGTTAATAAATTAATGAATCATATAAATAAAAATGAAAATATTGGCTTAATTTGCCCAATTTCTAGTAATGCTGCTAATCTTACTTTTGAAATGTTTGAAGGATTTAACTTTAATCAAATGAATGAATTGTTTGAAAAAAAATTTAAGGGAATCAATTTTGATGCTTGCACAGTTGTTGGAAACTGTTTAATGATTACAAGAAAATGTATAGAAAAAGTAGGATATTTAGATGAAGTTTATGGGATGGGTTATGGAGAAGAAACAGATTATCATTTTAAAAGTTTGTCTATGGGATTTGAAGCAAAAGTTGCTATAGATACATATGTTTTTCATAAGGCTGAAGTATCTTTTGGGGTATCAAAAGAGAAAAATGAAAGACTAAATAAAAATCGAAAAATATTTTTTGATAGATGGAAAAAACAATATAATAAATGTCTAAAAAAATATAAAAATAATAATCCGATTGAATATATAAATAATCATTTGACAGAGGAAGATAAAAAATCTAAAGTAAATGCATTATTTTATTTACCTACTATTGTTCAAAATGCTGGAGGATGCCATGTTATTACAGATTTAGTTAATTATATGGCAATTAACGGATATAATACTAGTGTTTTATTTAATAATATAGTTGAATATAAAGAAATAATGCTTTTTAATCCTGTAAATATTGCAAACATTAATAACATGAAATTTAAACAAATAGTTGCTACTATTTGGGAATCTGTTTATTTAGCATATAAGATTTCTAATGAGTATAAAGTTCCATTAATAAATTTTGTACAAGGTTATGAACCATATTTTGAAAACGGAAATATATATAAGTTAGTAGAATTAACATATAAATTATCAGATGCTAATTTGACTATATCTAAATATTTGTCACAAAAATTACAAAAATACTTTGATGCATCTTCTGAAATTATTCCAAATTCTATTCATTATGATTTATTAAAGTTTGAAAATACAAGTGAAAAAATTAAAACTTTTACCTTTATACTACGAGGTAATCCTATGAAAGGAGACTTTGTTTTATTAGACCTTATTAAAATGATTGATAAAAAATATAAAAACATAAAAATAAATGTTGTTTTTATGAATCCATATATTGAATTTCCTTATCAAAGCGATTTTAATGAAATAAATTATATTAAAGGTCCACTTGAGAGAAGTAAAATTCATTCTTTATTAAGTGAAAGTGATATTTATGTAGATGCATCTATAAATGAAGGATTTGGGCTTACAGCTTTGGAAGCAATGACTGCTGGAGCTGTTCCTATAGTTTCAAATTCATTTGGAATACATGAATATATGATAGATTCTAAAAATGGCTATATTATAAATGAAGTAAATGATGCCGAAAAATATTTAAACAAAGTTGATTTATTAATGAGTGATACAAATTTATATTTAAAAATGAAAGAGGAATGTAGTAAAATTGTAACTAGTTTCGATTATAATGATAAGATTCAAGACTATATAGAATATTTCAAAAAATGTGAAAAATTAAAATATAATGTTAAAAATTTGTCAACAGAACAGAAAAAATTAGTTGAATTAAGAAGTGATTTTAAAACTACATCTAATAAAACAAAAAAATTTATTTATAAATTTAATAAGTATCTTCCAAATAGATTAAAAAAAGTTTTAAAAAAAATTATTACAACAATGTATAATAGCTTTCAACATTAAAAATGTAATATGAAATATAAAAGAGAATTATTTTGTTAATAGAAATTTTATGCGATTGCTATAGGATACAATGTTACAATTTGCAATTTAAAACCGAATTAGCTATAATTATGTTATAAAACATTGGTGATAAGTATGAAAAAAGAAAATATATTATATGTGGTAATTCCTTGTTATAATGAGGAACTGGTTTTGAAAGAGACAACTAAAAGATTAAGAGAAAAATTTGATGAGTTATTAAAAATGAAAGTCATTTCTAAGAAGAGTAAAGTTTTATATGTTAATGATGGTTCGAAAGATAAAACATGGGAATTAATTGAATCAATTAATAAAGAAGATAATACTTTTACAGGTATTTCTTTATCAAGAAATAGAGGACATCAAAATGCTTTGGTAGCTGGACTTTTAACTGCTAAAGAATATGCTGATGTTGTAGTATCTTTGGACGCAGATTTACAAGATGATATTAATGCTATGGATGAAATGTTAGAAAAATACTTAAATGGTGCAGATATTGTATATGGAGTTAGAAATAAAAGAGATAAAGATACATTTTTTAAAAGAGTTACAGCAGAAGGATTTTATAAATTTATGAAACTTATGGGTGTTGATATAGTTTTTAATCATGCTGATTATAGATTAACTAGTAAAAGAGTATTAGACGAGTTTAGTGGATTTAAGGAAGTTAATTTATTTTTAAGAGGAATATTTCCTTTAATTGGTTTTAAAGAAGATATTGTTTATTATGAAAGAGCCGAAAGATTTGCTGGAGTTAGTAAATATCCTTTAAAGAAGATGCTAAACTTTGCATGGGATGGAATTACTTCTTTTAGTGTTAAACCATTAAGATTTATTTGTGGATTAGGGTTTATAATTTTATTTATAAGCATTTTAATTATGTTTTATTCGTTAATTCAAAAAGTTTTTGGAAATACTGTTGATGGATGGACTTTCTTAACTATATCTATATGGTTTATAGGAGGACTTCAAATGATATCTATAGGGATAATTGGGGAGTATATTGGAAAGATTTATAATGAAACAAAGGAAAGACCTCGATATATTATTGAAAAGGATTTGTTAAAGTAGTTATTAAAAATCGAAAAAATCGATTTTTGTTTACTTTTTTGCCTTTTGTTGTATAATATATATTGAAAGGGGAGGTTTTTAATGTTAGTAAATTTTAGTATCGAAAATTTTAGATCTTATTTTGAAGAAGCCAATTGTAGCTTTATTAAAGGTAAAGAACAAAATCTTAATGAATCAATTATAAAAGCTACTGCTGATAAAGAATACAAGTTGTTACCTTTAAAAATAATATATGGTGTTAATGCTTCGGGAAAATCTAATTTTATTAAATCTTTACAAGTATTAAAGAAAATAATATTAAATGGATGTATTAAAGGCGAAATTAATGGTATGTATGATTTATTAATTAATAATATTAGCTCTTGTCATTTTATACATAATTATACGAAATTTAAAAAGCCAATTAAATTTAATATATCATTTATAGAAAATAGAAAACTTTTTAATTATATCTTACATTTAGGTGTAATTGATTTGAATAATAACTTTGATTCTGTAGTCAGTTACGAAGAATTAAATATAAATAATTGTTGTATTTTTAAAAGAGAAGATAATAATTTTATATTTAATCCAGATAATAGTAAAGATTTTGATAAATACATTAAAAATGATATGTCGTTTGTTAAATCATTAGAAGAAATACTAAATAGTTCTGAACGAAAATATGATATATTTACTAAATGGTTTGATACAAGTAAAGACTTAATAGAAGAAATAAAAAATTGGTTCAATAATGGCTTAAGAATTTATGATAGAATTGACAAACAAGTCAAGTATTTAGCTAATGATACTAATAATGATAATAATGATAAAGGTACTGCTGTGCTTAATAAATTACTATTTGATTTGGTTAAAGAAGCGGATTTTGGACCTCAAGAAATAAGATTTGAATTAGATAAAAATATGGAAAATAAAAATATATTAGTTTTAAATTCTATTTATCAAATGAAAGGAAAAAAAGACTTTGGTATGAAAATTAATTCTAATATTAGTGAATCTTTAGGAACATTAAATTTAATTTATTTTATTGGACCTTTCATCAATTCGATAATAAATGGTTCGACTTTAATTATAGATGAATTAGATGCTTCTCTTCATCCTGAAATTATAGCGAGTATAATAAATGTTTATAAAGATCCACGAGTTAATAATAAAGGTGCTCAATTAATATTTACTACTCATAATCCAGTATTTTTAAACAAATACCTAGTTAGAAGAGACGAAATACTTTTTGTTGAAAAAGATAACGGAACTTACGAGTCGACTATTACAAGTTTAGATGAGTTTGAGGATAGATCTGATCATGTATATCTAAAAAATTATTTGAATGGTAGATATATAAATTTTGTGGATATTGATTTTTCTAAAATAATATTAAAGTATAGGAGAATGGTAGATGACGAAAAAGAAGCAAACTGAGACTTTTTATATTAGTTGTGAAGGGTTACAAGAATATATGTATTTTGAACATTTACAAGTTTTGATAAATAAAGTATCTGATACTAAAGTTAACTTTAAATTAAGAGATAATAGTGGAGGAGATCCTTTAGTTGTTGCAGAAGGGGTTAAAAAGAACTTGAGACTTGTTCAATTTAGTAAAAATGAAAACTTATTTTATACTTGTGCTGCTTTTGATTATGATTTTAAGGATGATAAATTTAAAGAAGCTATTACTTATTGCAAAAGAAATAATTTTAAAGATGGTTATTCTAATGTTAATTTTGATTTATGGTTAATATTACATAAAAAGAAGTATAATAAGATAGTTTATTCACAACATGGTTATGTAGATGATTTGAAAAAAATGTATTCTTTAAGTAAGAAAGATGATATTAAAAATGCTAATATAATCAGTAAAATACTAATGCAGATAGACTTAGATGATGTTAAAAAGGCGATTAAATATGCTAAGGAATTAGAAAAAAATAGTATCAGTCTTGGAGAATTTTATGATGGAATGCCTAACCATTTCAATCAACCATACTTAAGAATATATGAGTTTATAGAAAATATATTTAATAAACTAAACATTTAATTGGACTTTATAATTTGCAATTTAAAGCCTAATCAACTATAATCATATATGAAGAGTATTGGTGAAATATGAAAAAAGAAAATATATTATATGTAGTTATACCCTGTTATAATGAGGAATTAGTCTTAAAAGAAACTACTAAAAGATTAAGAGAAAAATTTGATGAATTATTAAAAAAGAAAGTAATTTCTAAGAAAAGTAAAGTTCTATATGTTAATGATGGCTCTAAAGATAAGACTTGGGAGTTAATTGAAGAAATTAATAAAGAAGATAATACTTTTGGAGGAATATCTTTGTCAAGAAATAGAGGGCATCAAAATGCTTTGGTAGCAGGTCTTTTAACTGCTAAAGAATATGCAGATATTGTTATATCAATGGATGCTGACTTACAAGATGATATTAATGCTATGGATGAAATGCTAGAAAAGTATCTAAATGGTGCTGATATTGTTTATGGTGTTAGAAATAAAAGAGATAAAGATACATTTTTTAAAAGGGTTACAGCAGAAGGCTTTTATAAATTTATGAAAGTTATGGGTGTAGATATTTTTTTTAACCATGCCGATTATCGATTAACTAGTAAAAGAGTATTAGAAGAATTTAGTGGTTTTAAAGAAGTTAATTTATTTTTAAGAGGGATATTTCCATTAATTGGTTTTAATGAAGAAATTGTATACTATGAAAGACAAGAAAGATTTGCTGGTGTTTCAAAATATCCATTAAAAAAAATGTTTAACTTTGCATGGGATGGAATTACATCTTTTAGTGTTAAACCATTAAGACTTATTTGTGTTTTAGGATTTATGGTGTTATTTATTAGTTTATGTATAATGTTATATGCATTAATTCAAAAAATATTTGGAAATACTGTAGATGGATGGTCTTTCTTAACTATTTCAATTTGGTTTATAGGTGGATTACAAATGATATCGATTGGTATTATTGGTGAGTACATAGGTAAGATTTATAATGAAACTAAAGAAAGACCAAGATTTATAATAAGTAAAAGTTTATTAAAATAATTTGAAAAATTCTGCCTTAAGTTAATGCTAGAATTTTTTTATGCTTGTTAGATATATCCATGGTATAATTTTAGTAGATAGGATTGATAACATGAAAAAGAATATTACTAAGTATGAAACAATAATTATGTATTTATTCTGTTTACTAATCGGTTTTATAGCATTACTGTTTACTTCTAAAAATTCTTTTTTGTACCAACTTAATGACTGGATGGATGCCAATGCTTTCTTTACTGTTGGAAAAAGCATGATGAATGGAGTAGTTCCTTATAAAGATATCTTTGAACAGAAAGGTTTGTTTTTATATTTTATTTATGGAATTGGATATTTAATTAGTCATAAGACTTTTCATGGAGTATTTATAATTGAAGTATTATTCTTTAGTATTTTTCTATTCTTCTTATTTAAACTTGTTAAAATGTTATTAAATAAAAATTATGGCTATTTTATTATTCCTTTAGTAGCTATTTTAATTACAACTTGTAAAGCTTTCGTTCATGGAGGAAGTGCTGAAGAATTTTGTTTGCCTTTTTTTAGTATAACTCTATATTATCTTTTTAAATATTATAAAAATAGTGTTCTATCTAATAAGGAATTTTTTATCTGTGGTTTATGTGCTGGATTTGTTTTAATGACAAAATATACTATGCTAGGGTTCTTTATGGGTTTTATGTTATCGATAATTGTTAGTAATTTATATCGTAAAAATATAAAAAATTGTATTATTTATTTTACTTATTTTCTTTTAGGCATGTTTTTACCATTTATTATTTCTTTAATCTATTTAGCTTTTAATAATGCTGTAAACTCTTTCTTTGAAGTTTATTTCTATACTAATATGACTGCTTATACAAAAGATACTTCTAACTTATTTGTAACAACTATGAAGGGTATTTTTGGTCTTTTAATTAGTAATGGTGGTATATTATTCTTGTTAATTATTTTATTACCATACTTTGTAAGCAAACTAAAAATTAAATCCGAAAATAAAGTTGGCTTAATTGTTATGCTAATACTTACAACTTTCTTTATTTTCTATGGCCTAGTTTTCTATTCTTATTACATATTACCAATATTCATATTTGTTATAGTCTCTATAATTAGTTTATTTGAAATATTAACAAAAAAAATAGCTAAGATAAAATTAAAAAAAGTTATAACCATAGTTTTTATTTTCCTAACACCACTATTATGTTATTCTATGGCTAATTATCGAAGTGATATAGGAAAAAGTGAAAAAGACTTTATACAATATGAATATGCTAAAATAATTAATGAAGAAAAAGAATCTACTTTAGTAAATATGGGTTATTTAGATATGGGACTTTTTACAACTAGTGGAATTGTTCCAAGTACTTACTTTTTTGAACAACAAAACTTTTCTTATGAAAAATTTCCCGATAATATTGATGCTTTTCATGAATATATAGCAAAGAAAAAAACAAAATTCATTTTATTTAGTACAAGAGAAGATTTGAATTATATAAAAGATGAGTATGGTAGAATATTTGATAACTATGACCTTATAAGAGATGATATTCAAAGAGTCGAAGGTAATGATTATAATATGTTTTTATTTCAAGTAAAAGGTGATTGATTATGAAAAAAAAGAAAGTACTATTTGTTTCATCAATAGGTGGACATCTAACCCAAATGCTTCAATTAAAAAGGATATTTAACGACTATAATTATGTGTTAATAACTGAAAAAAGTGAAGTAACAATTAACTTAAAAGAAAAGTATAATGTAAGATATTATATTTATTGTAATAAAAAAAATTTTATTAAATATTTTTTTATTAATGTGCTTAATGCTTTTCATAGTGTTTATACTTTTTTTAAAGAATGGCCAAGTGTTATTGTAACGACAGGTGCTAATACGGCAATACCTTTATGTTACTTGGGAAGAATATTTGGTAAGAAAGTTATATTTATAGAATCTTTTGCTAAAAGAAATGGCAAAACTTTAGCAGGACGCCTTGCATATCCTGTAGCCACTACTTTTATAGTACAATGGGAAAGTATGTTAGAATTTTACCCCAAAGCAAAATACTTTGGAGGGATTTATTAATGGTTTTAGTGACATTAGGAACACAGACACAAAAGTTTGAAAGATTATTAAAAGCAATTGAAGAAAGTTCTTTAAATGATGAAATAATTGTTCAAGCGGGTGGCTCAAGTGATTTTCTAAGCAAAAAAATGCAAATAATGAAGTTTATTAACTATGAAGAAATGAATAAATTAATTGAAAAAGCAGATTATATAATCACCCATGGTGGAACAGGTAGTATTATAATGCCTTTACAAAAAAATAAAAAAGTTATAGCTTGTGCTAGATTAGAAAAATATGGTGAACACATTAATAATCATCAACAAGAACTAGTTAGTATTTTTGTCGAGGAAGGTTATATTTTAGAATTACACGAAAATGAAAAATTAGATGATGTGATAAAGAAATTTAAGAATTGGCAACCTAAAAAGTATGTCAGTAATACAGAAAATTTTATTAAAAATTTAAAAAAAGAAATAGATAGGAAGTAGAGTATGAAAAAAATATGGAAATTATATCATAAATATGAAGAAATTATTAATTATTTAATTGTGGGAGTTTTAACAACTTTAGTAAGTTTGGCAGTTAAATATGGACTTTTGTTTACGGTTCTCAAAGCTGATAATGCTTTTGAATTACAAATAGCTATTATTATTTCTTGGATAGCTGCAGTAAGTTTTGCTTATGTAACAAATAGAATTTTTGTTTTTAAAAGTAAAAATAAAAATATTTTTAAAGAAATTGCAATTTTTTTTGGAGCAAGAGTTGTTACTCTTTTAATGGAAATGTTTATTATGTGGTTCTTTATAACTTTGTTAAAGTTAAATACAGATTTTTATGTTCTTGTTTTTACTTTTATTACGCAAGTATTAATAATGGTTGGTAATTATATATTAAGCAAACTTTTTGTCTTCAAAAAGTAAGATAGCAAAATATTAGTTGTATAGAATTAATATTTTTTTATACTAGTCTTAAAGTTGATTGAGAGATATGGAAGAGAATAAAAGGAAAATTTGAATTTTGAAATTAGTGGAAAAGATTTGGATATTTTATATAAATTTAATAAAGTATTAGAGATAAATGCTAATAAATATGGTAAAGAAAACGTGATTCTAACTTTTTTAGAATACTTTGATAAGGGTAGAATAGAAGTTTTTACAAGAGAAAATAACTCAAGAAACTTTATGAGTTATTAAAAACTATTTTTGTTATAGATAGTGTAAAAGAACTATTAGAAAGTTCTTTTAAGTTTATTATACAAGAAAAGAAAACTGCTTAAAAAAATGCTTTGATTATTACTTATGATAAATACGAAAAAAGAATTAGTAAAGTCCAAGTTATAGGAGCTTTAAAGAAATTATGGAAAGAAGATAATTATAATTTATTTACTAATGAACATAATATTAGAGAAGAGCTAAAAAGAACAGTTTCTAGTAGTGATTAGATTTTACTAATGGGTTATATTTTAAATAGTCAAGAGTTGTTGGAAAAAGGAAATAGTATTAAAGATAAAATTTCTATAGAGAAAATAATTTCTTTATATGTTTATGAAATTGAGAAAAGGTTAAAGAATTTGAGGGCTTCTTAAAACTCTTTTTCTGTCAAAGTCATGTATAATTTATGCGATAAATCTGTAAACTAAAGATAAAGTTCATTATAATAGTTATAGGTGGAATTTATGAAACGATATGTTCTAATTAAAAGTAGTTCAAAGCATAAAAATATTAAAAAGAAAACTTATTCTTTTGAAGCGATTTTAAGTGGAATGGCTTTGACTGTTTCCACGACAGCGTTGGGGGTAGTAACTATTTTTTCTCCTAATTTTTCTATCAATGACGAATTAAACAAAGAAGCAAAGCAAGAAATTGTTAAAATAGATGAACTTAGTGAAAATGAAATTTCTTATTATGTAGGTAAAGCAAAAGATTACTATCTAAATACCTATGAAGGTCAGCTAGAAATGGAAAGCGGTAGGGCCTTTATTGATTATGATAATCAATATGATGATTTGGAATTCCAAGAAGAAACTTTTGAAGAAAAAACTATTAAAAAATATTGTAATATTTATCATGTCGATTATGATATTGTTTATAAAAAATTGGCTAGTTTGACTGACAATTTTACAAGTGAAGAATATTTGAATGGTACGATACCTGGTATTACCTTAAAAAAAGAATCGGTTAACTTTACAAATTATGAAACATTACTTCTTGTTGCTGTTAGATGTTGTAAACAAACACCAGAAGCAATTGGCCTTCCTTTAATTAGTGTTGAAAACTATTATGTAACTGATGAAACTGTTTTAGAACAAATTATTTATTATTCGGACCTTTTTCAAGTTGATAAAAAAATGGTCTATGCAATATTAAAAAGCGAATGTGGTTTTGAAAGTGATTTCACAGAAAAAACCAATAATCTTGCTAGTATTAAATTTGAAGGCAAATTTGCTACTTTTGATAATGCAACTCAAAGTATTATTGAACTTTGTACAGAACTTTATAAATATAATAAACAAGGCTTATACACTGCTTCGGAGATTGCTCCATCCTATGCCCCGCTTGAAGATGATAATGAAAATTGGTTACCCAATGTCAAAGAATGTTATAAGGAAGCAGAAATTGTTTTTAGTGAAAATGCAGTTTTTGCTAGTAATAAACTATAGATAAATGAAACTCTTTGTAATATAATTAAAATAACAAAGAAAGTGTGATAAAATGAAAAAAATAGTAGATGGTAATAGTGCTTGTGCAGAAGTAGCTTATTTATTTAGTGAAATCTGTTCCATATATCCGATAACTCCTTCTAGTCCCATGGCTAGTAATATCGATATTTTAAGTCATACAGGAAAGAAAAATCTTTTTAATGAACCTGTTAGTATTGTTGAGATGCAAAGTGAAGCTGGAGCAGCAGGTACTCTTCATGGTGCTTTACTTGCAGGTAGTTTGTCTTCAACTTTTACGGCTAGTCAAGGTCTTTTATTGATGCTTCCAAATATGTATAAAATAGCTGGAGAAATGTTACCAGCTGTTATTCATGTAGCTTCAAGAACTATTGCTACTCATGCCCTATCAATTTTTGGTGATCATAGTGATATTTATGCAGCTTTAAAAACAGGTTTTTGTGTATTAGCTTCTACTAATGTAACTGATGCTTACTATTTAGCTATAGTTAGTCATTTAGCTGCTATTGCAGGAAGTTTACCATTTATGCATTTCTTTGATGGTTTTAGGACAAGCCATGAGGTTAATACAATAGAAACAATTGATGAGAAAGCAATATTACAACTTATTAACTATGATAAAATATATGAATTTAAAAAAAGAGCTTTAAATGTTTCTAAAAAAGTGCAAAAAGGTCTAGCTGAAAACGAAGATATTTATTTTCAATCTGTTGAAGCAAGAAATACTGCTTATTTAGAAATGCCTGCAATTGTTAATAGTTACATGCAAAAATTAAATGAAATAGCAGGAACTAATTATAAACCTTTTAATTATTATGGAGCAGTAGATGCTACTTCTGTAATAGTTGCAATGGGTAGTGTTTGTGATACAATTAAATTAGTTATTGATGATTTAAATAAAAATGGCCATAAATTAGGTTTAATAGAAGTTCATTTATATCGCCCATTTAGTGCTTCCTATCTTGTCAATGCTCTACCTAGTACTGTTAAAAACATCGCTGTTTTAGATCGAGTTAAAGAAGCAGGAAGTAATGGAGAACAACTTTATTTAGATGTTTTAAGTGCCTTAAAAGATAAAAATATTAATATTGTTGGTGGTAGATACGGTCTTTCTAGTAAAAATACAACTCCAAGTGATATTTACTCTGTTTATATGATGTTAGAATGTACTTTAAAAAATAATTTTACAATTGGAATAGTTGATGATATAACAAACTTAAGTTTAGCAAAATACGATTATAATTTAGAACTAGATGCTAAAGAAATCTTAATTTATGGTTTTGGTTCCGATGGAATGGTTAGTGCAAGTAAAGAAATTTTAAAATTAGTTGGAGAAAATAACGATTATTTTGTTCAAGGTTATAACGAATATGACTCTAAAAAAAGTGGTGGAGTTACAATATGTAATTTAAGAATTGCTAATAAAAAAATTAATGCTCCATATTATGTTACTAATCCTGATATAATTGTTATTACAAAAGATGAATATTTATTTAAGTATGATGTAATTGATAAGATAAGAGAAAATGGTATAGTCTTATTAAATACAATGAGAAAAAGTGATGAGATTGATTCTTTCTTACCTAATAGAGTTAAGAAAATTATTAATGAAAGAAATGCTAAGTTATACGTAATTGATGCGTCAAAAATTGCTATGGAGTGTGGTATTAAAGGTAAAATTAGTAAAATTATTGAAATTATTATTTTAAAACTTTTAGAAATACCTAATGCCATAACTATATTAGAAGAAAATATAACTAAAACTTTTATCACAAAAGGACAAGATATCGTTAATGCGAACTTACAAGCTATTAAAGAAGCAATAAATAGTGTTATGACTGTTAATGGCTTAACTGCCTTAGATAAAGACGATGAAATAAATATTTGTACTCCAATTGAAATGATTAATAAAAGAAAAGGAGACTTATTAAAAGTAAGTGACTTAATGCCATATAAAGAAGGTACTTTTGTAGGGGGATTAGCCGCTAAAGAAAAAAGAAAAGTAAGTACTTATGTGCCAAAATGGAATAGTGATAATTGTATTCAGTGTGGTATGTGTTCCCTAGTTTGTCCTCATGCTGTTATTAGACCATTTGCTGTTAAAGATGGAAGACATGCTGTAGCAATGCTTGGCAATAGTGATTACAAATTTGAAATTGTTGTATCAGAAGCTGATTGTACTAGTTGTGGTCTTTGTATTAACACTTGTCCAGGCAAAAATGGAGAGAAGGCTTTAGCTTTTGGCTTATATGATGAGGCTGCTCAAAAAAGAGCTGATGAATTATTTAATAATTATCAAAATCCTCGGATATTTGACAAATTTACGATTAAAGGAAGTCAATTTATTAAACCTAAATTTGAATTTAGTGGAGCTTGTGGTGGATGTGGTGAAACACCTTATATTAAGTTGTTAACTCAACTTTTTGGCGATGAATTAGTAATAGCTAATGCGACAGGTTGTTCTTCAATTTATGGAGGTAGTTGTCCATCGACTCCTTATACTATTCCTTGGGCTAATTCCTTATTTGAAGATAATGCTGAATTTGGCTATGGGCTTTATCTTTCTTATCAAAAGAATCGTGAACGAGTTAAAAGTGTTATGGAGCAAAGTAGGGATTCTGTTCGAGGGGATGTTTTAGCTTTGTATAACGAGTGGCTTTCTAATATGGAAAACTTTAATAAAACAGTGGAAATTAAAAATAGTTTAAAAGACAAAGAAATTCCTGTTGAATTAAAGAAATTACTTGATTATGTCCCATCAAGAAGTGTTTGGATGATTGGAGGGGATGGTTGGGCTTATGACATTGGTTTTGGGGGAATTGACCATGTTTTATCAAGTAATGCTAACGTTAATATTTTGATTTTAGATACAGAAGTGTATTCAAATACTGGTGGCCAAGCTAGTAAGAGTAGCCATTTTGGTCAAGTAGCAGGATTTGCAGATTTTGGTAAAAATACCTATAAAAAAGATTTATTTAAAATGGCGATGAATTATCCTAATTGTTATGTCGCAAGTGTTTCTTTTGGAGCTAATTTTATGCAAACAATTAAAGCATTTAAAGAAGCGAAAGAGCATGTGGGACCATCAATTATTATTGCATATTCTCCTTGCTTAGAGCATGGAATTAGAGGTGGTTTAGGTAATAGCATTAATGAAGAAAAAATGGCTGTGGATGTAGGGTATACAACTCTTTTAAGATATGTACCAGAAGAGGATAAATTATATATCGATAGTAAGGAACCTGATTTTACAAAGTATGAAGAATTTTTAAGTAATGAAGTTAGATATAAGTCTTTACAAGTTAAAGATAGTAAGTTAGCTGAAGAAATGTTAAAAGTTAATAAAGAAGAAGCTATAAAGAGATATCAGTCATATCAAAAGTTAGCTAGTAAGGAATAATAAATAAAAACATTCAAATAATAGTAAAGTTCAACTTGATACTTGTTTTTAAAAAATTTTAAAAGTGTTTTTGTAAAAGATATTACTGGAAAGGAAACTGACATTACAGATATAATTTTAAGCGGTAAAAAATAGTTTTAATTGACTACTTCTTTTGTAAAGAAACTATATTTAACTTGTTTTATTGAATAATTATAAATTATAATATAAGTAGGAGTGGTATGATGAGTAAAAAGGTTAAAGTGTTTTTGGTTATTGTAGTTTGCGTTGGAGCTATTTTAGGAGGATTTTTTTCGTATAAAAAATATTTGAACAATCTAAATAATGAAAATAAAGAAAAGACTAATATGGAAGAAAAACAAGATAATAAAGAACCAGATAAAAATGAAGTTAAAGAAGAAACTAAATATAAAATTGTAAAAAACAAAAAAGAAAGATATGTTGATGAATTAAGCGAAGATAAATATAATATCAAAGATGATATAGGTACTACTAAGGTGACTATATCTAATAAAAATACAAATGAATTAGTTAAAGAATATCAATTTTCAGATAACGATAGCTGTTACTTTAGTAAAATTATTTATGATGAAAAAATCTTAGGATATATTGAGGCGAAAGATAGTGGTAAAAGTAAAATATGTACATATTTAAATGACTGCTTTGAAACAGAGTATGAAGTTATTGGAGAATATGTAATACTTAGTTGTGATGATGATTTTTATACTTTAAATAAAGAAGCTATTATAGTAAAAAAAGACAAAAAAGTTGCTTTACTTTCTTTAAGAACAGGAAAACTTATAAGTGATTTTGTTTATGATGAATTACATGGTATTTCTAACAATAGGTATATTGCAGTTAAAGATGGAAAAGCTGGTATAGTTGATGTAAATTATAATGTTAAAGTAGATTTTATTTATGATTATATTGCTGATTATAATGATTTTTATGTTGCTTCTAAAGAAGGCAAACTTGCTATTATGGATAAAAATTATAAGTTAATTACTGATTTTTTGATTGTTGCTGATTTTAATACAAAAGATTATAATTATACTCCTTGTTGTGGACACGTATATCCTCAACATGCGATAAAAATAGGGGATAATTACGTATTAGATACTCATAACTCGCTTTATAATTATGAAGAACCAACAGATGAAAAAGAAGCTTTTGTGTATTTTATAAAAAATGATGGCAGTTATGAAAAAATTTATAATTCTTGGAATTTAAGAAAAATTAATGAATCTTTATTCTATGTTCAAGATACTAAAAGAAATTCTACTTTTTATGATAGTAATTTCAAAAAATTATATACAATAAATGATTCGTATTTTGAAAGAATTTTAAAAGATATTATGTCTACTGATTCTAGTAAAGGTAGAAAATTTTATGATATTTTTAATGGAAATGAAATTACATCTTTACCAAAGTATGAATTTTATAATATTTCTTTAGAGTATGTTAAAACAGAAGATAAAGGTTATACAAATTGGGGTTATAATATATATGTTGATGGTAAATTGTATTTAAAAAATATTTCAAATGTTGAATTTAAAGAAGATGGAAGTTTTAAATTTATTGCTTATGAAAATAATGTTGAGTATGAATATGAGCTTCAAAAAATATAGTTAAGTAAAATATATTGCTTGATTTTTTGCTATAATTTTATTTATACGAGGAGAAATTATTATGAAATACAAAATAATTAAACAAAAACCTTATTGTTGTGTTGGTGCTTGTTTGGAAATGATTTTAAATAGAAGAAAAATTACTAATAATGGACAAGTGGAAATAGCTTGCGAATTAGGTCTTATTGTTCCATCATCTTATAAAGAAATCTATCCTAATGCCTTGATTGGTGATAAGCCAAGTGCTGGATATGGTACTCAAATTCAGAAAGAAGAATATTCTATAAATAGATTTTTTAAGAAAAATAATATAGATTTATCTATGAAATACTATTTTTTTACTTCTGTTTCTAAGATGAAAAAATTTTTGTTAGATAATTTAGATAATGATATTTTAATTTGTTTATATGGTGCATTACTTTATGACGATTTAGAGTCTTCTTGGGGCCATATGGTTTTATTTGATGATTTAAAAGATGATATTGTAATTCTTGCAGATGCATATAAAAACAGGCACCTAAAAATGCCTATAAGTAAGTTAATTGAAGCAATCGAAGTTCATGGAAAAGAAAATGGAGCAGGATTTTATTTAATTAAATAGAAATTTATTTTTTGTGCCCTTTAACACTTTCAATATCTGTAAATTTAATTACTTTTAAGTTTCTTACTTTTTCAATAATTTCTTTTTGTAAAAGTGCCACTTCTTTTTTTCCAATTTGTCCGTTTTGCAAATAATATAAATTCTCTATAAAATTACTTATACCAAGATTATCCAAATTATTGACAAGATTTTTAGCATATGTAAATCTTACAATTGCAGAAATTGCATTATAAAAATTTCTATCTAACCTTTTTTCCTCTAACATTTCATAAACACTATCAAAAAAACAATCCCACTCCTCATCATTTATTGTCATATCAGAAACACTATATGTGGCATTATAAGTTTCTATTTCTAATTTTATTTGATTGATAGTTTCATCTTTATCTAAAAATTCTCCAACAACTTGTAATTTTGGATTATTTAATTTGTCTAAATCATTTTGTTTTTCAAAAGCTTCTCTAAATTTTCTTTCCTCATCTGTTACTTTTCGTTCTAATAAATCTTTATATTCTTGAGTATAAAAATCTTTATCTTCCTTTTTTCCTATTCCTTCTTCTAAAATTTGCTCAACTGTTTTTTCTTTAGTATTATCCATTTCTTCTTCATCAAGTAATTGAGAATTAAAACTTCTATTATTTATTTTTTTTATATCTCTTATAAAATTTTTAATCAATTTTCCACAACTAATTAAACCTAAACATGCTATAGGAATAGTTAGAAATATTTCGTTACTACTTATAGCAAATACAGTAAGCAATAGGATAAAAGGACTTAAAATAATAGCAACTTTTCCTATATCATTTTTTAATTCCTTTTTTACAGATTTATCAAAATTATTTGTAAATTCTTCCATTTGAACTAAAGAAACTTCTAAATCTAAATTTTTTACTTCTTTATTTTTACTTCTTTTTGTCATATACTATCACCCCATAATCTTAATTATGTCTTATTTTTTTATTATATCAAATATAAAGATTTATTTTAAATTTTCCTCATTTTTTTTCTTCTTATCCTTAACTAAAACTTTTCTCTTAATATTTTTATTGATTTTTGTACTTCTTTTTTTAATTCTCTTCAATCTATTTTCTTTATTTACATATTTTGTATAATTAGATTTTAATTTAGTTTCCATTTTATTAATACTTTTATTAAAATCTTCATCATATTTAAGTTCGGGATACCTATCAACGTACTTTTCTTTTATTTCTCTAACTTTAATTAAATTATCTTCAGTTAAGGAAATAGAATTATTTAAAGCCTCACTTGCTTTCATAAGAGGAGAAATATTTACAGGTCTAAAACTAGTTTCTTTTCTCTCATATAAAGAGTTAATAATTCCTAAATGGTTATGCAAAAAAATACCTGTTGTAAAATATAAGAAATATTTATTTCTAATAAAAGGAAGAGATAGTAAAAATGGCGGTTCTAAAACTTTCGCTGCTTTTCTTAATTTAACTTTTAATAATTCTTTTTCTAATTTTTTAATCTCTTCTTCGGTTTTGTTGTTTAAATCATCAATTGAACTTAAATAAAAAGCACTTAAATCTTTATCATGTTCACTATAAACTTCTTGCAACAAAGAATTAACTCTATTTATTTCCTCTTGTCTCATTGTTTCATTTTGGATACTTTCTTCATTTTTATAATCTTCTTTTCTAGTATTTTCTAAGTTTTCTTTTAATTTTTGGACATTGTTTAATTGCTCATTAATCTTTTCTTGTTCTTGATTACCCAATTTATTAAGTATTTTATAAGTTTCTAGGACACTAATTAATTCACCAATATTTTCTTCAATGTAGTCATAATCTTCGATAGTTAATTCTTCTTTTTCTAGTAAATCTTTTAATTCTTTGATTTTAAAGGATACATTATCAAGTAACTTTTGTAAGTAATGATTGTCTTCCTTTTCATCTTTTTTAGTTTCTTGTTTTTCTTCATTTTTTGTTTCTTCAACTTCCACTTGTATGTCTTCATTTTGGAGCTTTTCATTTGTTGAATCTTTCTTCGTTTCTAAAACTTTAGTCTCTTCTTCCTTTTCTTTTTGCAGAATCGTTTCTTGTAATTTATCTTCTTCAATAACAATCGTTTCAATATCTACATCTTTATTAATATCTTTTTCTTTAGGTAATATATTTAGAGGAACTATATTTTCTTCTTGAAAACTTTTTTCTTGAACTTCGCTTTCTTCTAAATCTAATTTTCTCTCTTTCTTTTTATAAATAATTTGTACATCTTTTACAGCAATAACTTTTTCTTCCAAAGAATCTTTTCTAACTTGTTTAAGAGAAGTGACTTGCTCTTCTTTTTGTTCTATTTGTTTTTCGTTAAAACTATTATTTAATAGTTCTTCTTGCTTTATCTTTTCTAGTTTTTCTTGTTCTATTTCTAAATTCTTATTGATTGGCAAAATATTTTTCTTCTTGATTTCTTTAGTAATGTTTTTAATAAAAGATAATTCAATTTCACTATTATAAATCAAATAACCACTTTTTATTTGCTCGTTTATTATTGGTAAAATAGTTAATTTAATTCTTTCTATTTCTTTAGTTTCCTCTAATGTAGCATCTTTGATTTTAATACCAGTTATTAGTTCTAAATATTTTTTAAATAACTTTTTTAGTTCTTCACCAATTTCTTCTTTAACTAAAACATTACTATTTTCATCATCTTTTGTTGATGTTGTATTAAAAAAATTATTTTCTAGTTTCTTTTTTATTTTAGGTTTTGTATCTTTAACTTCTTTTTCCTTATTTATCGAAGTATTCTTTCTTTTTTTTATTGGTGTTCTAAATAAACTCAAAAAGAAGTCAATAATTGTTATAATGATTAATTTAATATACTTCATAGAAACCACCTTCCATAATTATAACATAGAAGCAAAAAAATAGAAGCTGCCCCCTGAGACAGCTTCAAAAAGAATAAAAAGGGGTTGGCTAGTGTGATACTAGCACCAATTCGCCTTTAAGTGAATTGGTAGGTACTATACTAACCGCAAAAGAGGTATTTGTCAACTAAAAATTTGCAAAAAATCAAAAAAATGTGAATAATTAGTAAAAAGTTCTCTTTTTTTCATAACTAATAATTAGTAAA
>CAOJBM010000027.1 GCA_948329525.1 uncultured Mycoplasmatota bacterium | reverse complement strand
CCCAAAGGGAGTCGAACCCCTAACCTTTAGATCCGTAGTCTAACGCTCTATCCAATTGCGCTATGGGCGCTTTTCCCTTTTAAGCACTTTTAACAAATGCAATATCATTATATGGTAAATCAGGAAAAAAATCAACCATTTTGACAAAAAAAGAAGCAAAACTTTTTTGTTTTGCTACTCTATCCCATTATTTTTGAGTAAATTAACTAAAGTTGAATAATTAAGATTTCCAATTTCTCCATCAACCATCTTGCCATTTTTAATAATAATAGTCATTGGAGTATAACCCATCCATTTACCAAATGTTTCTGTTTGTTCTTCTCCAGATACTGTCATAGTATATTTAACAGATAACTTATTAGTAAATTTAGTATAATTATCTGATTTTGAATCAACATTATTTAAATTTAAATATTGAGTTTTATAACCAAGATTTTCTTGTGCTTCTTGTAATGTTGGAAGATAACTTACACAAGCACTACAATCAGGTCTTCCTATATATAATACATAAGTCTTATCTTTTTCGTCAAATAATTTTAATGCTTTTGATAAATCCAATTCTTCCATCATGCTTGTATCATAATTTGATGTTTGAGTACCACTATTACCACTATTATCATTAGAACTACTTGGATTATTTGTATTAGAACTCTCATTATTACTTGTACTATTATTCTTAAATATTAAAACAGTTGTATTGATAGCTAAAATAATAGCAATAACAATTAAGCAAACAACAATTCTATTTAACATATCCATTACTGTTACTTCTTTCGGTTCATCAAATTCATCTAGTTCATCAAGTTCATCTTCTAAACTTTTTTCTTCTTTTATTTCCTCTTTTATTTCCTCTTTTATTTCTTCTTCAATATTCTTGTCGTTTTTTGACATCTCTTACCACTCCCTATCATTCATTATATAAAGTTTTGTTATTACAATCAAGTGTTTTTTTGTGAAAATCAAGTGAAAGCATAAGAAAAAGCCTTAATATAAGGCTTAAATTCAAGATGGTGTCCCGTATGCGACTTGAACGCATGACCCTTTGATTAAAAGTCAAATGCTCTACCAACTGAGCTAACGGGACAAAAATTAAAATGGCTGCCTCGGGTGGGCTCGAACCACCGGAATGTCAGAGTCAAAGTCTGATGCCTTACCACTTGGCTACGAGGCAATAACAAATGGTGGAGGAACGTGGATTTGAACCACGGAACCCGAAAGAACAGATTTACAGTCTGCCGCGTTTGACCACTTCGCTATTCCTCCATAAAAATGGTGCCGACTGAGGGAGTCGAACCCCCAACCTACTGATTACAAGTCAGTTGCGCTACCAGTTACGCTAAGTCGGCACATAAAATGGTGGGCGATTACGGACTCGAACCGCAGACCCCCTGCTTGTAAGGCAGGTGCTCTAACCAACTGAGCTAATCGCCCGACTCCTCGTTGACATAATTAACTATACCAAATAGAGTTTACAATGTCAATAAGATAATTACTTTTTTTGACATATTTTTAAAAAATATTCAAATATCTTGTTAGCTTGTTTATCATATTTTAGCATTGATTCTGGGTGCCACTGTACTCCAAGAACAAATTTTTTATAAGGATACTCTATTACTTCAATTATTCCATCAGGTGCATAAGCAGAGATAATAAAGTTTTTAATGCCATCTATATGACAACTATGGCGACTGTTGACATGTAAATTTTCAGACTTTACAATATCATGTAAAAGAGTATTCTCTTCCACCCTTATTTCATGAACATACCTTTTTGTTTTCTCTTGGTGATTTATAAAGGTTTCATCAGGAATCGTTAAATCTTTAAAAGTATTATATTTATCGACACAAGCCATCATCTGCATTCCTGCACAAATCCCTAGCATTGGCACATCTTTTTCTAAAGCATAAGTATAAATTACTGTATCAAATTCGTACCACTCTAACCCACCTTGAAAAATAAGACCATCACATAAATCTACTATAGAATATAAATCTTCTTTTTCTTGTTCCGTTAAAAGTGGTATTTCTTCTTGTTTATTATATAAAAAATCATTTGTTGGTAAAATAAGTAGTGGTACTCCTCCATTTTTTATAACACTTAATCTAATTTCTTCCCAAGAACAAATAGTATCATCACCACTTTTGGAAGTAGCAACTCGTCCAACAATTCCTATAATAGGTTTAGCCATATAATATCCCTCTATATATTATATGACTCTTCTATTTTTTTAAGCTACTTAGTTTCTAAATTCTCGTTAAAGAAATCTAATATTTCCTTAAAACACTTTTCTTGGCCATCTTTAATTCCTATAAACTCATGACGATATCCTTCTAAAAACACAAGTTTAACTGAAGACATTTTCACTTCTTTCGTGTAATAATCATAAAGTTTTTTCATCCCCTTTCCCATATCTCCTACAGGGTCAAGACTCCCAGAAATAAGTAAAAGTGGTAAATCAAGTTTCAATCTTTTTTTATATTCACTAGTATACAAACTTTTTAAACCGCTAAAGAAATCAGCATAAAATCTATTAGAACAAGTAAAGCCACAATATTTATCTTCATGATACTTTTTATTATTTTCTTCATCATGACTAAGCCACTCTCCATCACTAAAATTCTTAGCATAAGCTCCAAAAGATAATTTTTCAATCATTTTAGCTTCTTTCTTCTCAAGACCGAAGAAGTTAGATAAACCAGTAACCAAAGCACCTAAATAAACTTCTAAATCTTTCTTTTTATTACTTCCTCCTATAACAGCACCATTTATTTTATCTCCATTATACGAAATATAACTTTGAGTAATAAAAGAACCATAGGAAAAACCAAAGATAAAATAAGGTAATTGAGGATATTTCTTTTGATAATAAGCAGTTAACTCTATTTCATCTCTTACTGTATCCCTAAACATATTTCCTTTTGCATATCCAAGACTTTCACTATCAGTTAATCCATGTCCTCGATGGTCATCAGCAATAACTATAAAACCATGTTTATTTAAAAACTTCGCAAATTCATCATATCTTTTAGCATGTTCAGTCATACCATGAATTATTTGGACTATACCGACAGGTTCTTTCACATCTAACCATTCATATACATATATTTCTTTTCCGTCAAAACTTTTAAATTTCATACTACCACCTTTTTTAGCTTTCTAATAAGTTTGATTACTAAAATTTATTTTAATTAGAATTTATTATTTTATCCTTGTTTATTTTTTGTCAATTTTATAATTGATACAAGTGCTATAATAGCCCAAATAATTTGTAATGTAAAAGAAAACCAAGCATTTTTAGGATATAATCCTATTGCCATTAAAGTACCAGCTAAAAAGTTCAATACTTGATATAAAATTCCATTTTTTATCCTATTTGTTGATAACAAGGCATAAGCTAAAAGCACTAAAATCATTCCTATCCAACCTATAATATCAAATAACATTTCAATTCCTCCTCATTTTTATAATTTTCTTTACACACATTCTATCATAATATTAATTAATTTAAAATATTAAGCAAATATTCACCATACAAAAAGATTGATTTCATGAATCAATCTTTTTAGTCTTATTTAAAATTCCACATACTCTTCTGTATTATACAAAGTTCCATCTATTTCTAGATAAATTGAATACTTCCCTTTTAAACCATCTTCATTAATATATTTAGTAACAACTAAGCCATTTTCATCTTCTTCCTCAGTAAAGACATCAACACATAAAGCTGTGTAAGGTTTCTTACTAACAGGAATATTATAATATTTTGCTTTCATATTTTTATATAATAAAACTTTAACTTTATTATCTTTCTTAAACTGACCTTTAACAACTAATCTATCTATTTCCTTTTTTATTTCGATATTATGTTTTTTATAATCATCATCTATTTCTTTACTTGCTAAATTTAATTTTGTTTTTTCTTCATCAATAGTTGTTTCTCCAAGTGTTCCAAGTCTTAAGGCAATAGTAAGTTCAAAATTTTCATCTTCACTATAAAGACTCATTTTTTCAACACGATAGTTATTTGTAGGTAACTTAAGTTCAAATATTACTTTATCATCTAATAATTCTACAGTATCACTTACCAAAGTCGTATTCTTGCTAAATCCAGCTGGTTGATTAGAATTTTTCCCATCAACATAAACTATTCCACCAGAATGAACTATGCAATGTCCTTTTGCTAAATAATCAACATCAGAAATATAAGGGGAATAAAATTCACTACCTCTTTCTTTTCCGTACTGATAAACTTGTTCAATAGTCATTTTATCTGTATCAATCTTATACATTACTCCTCTTGTATAGCTCTTTGTAGCAGGAACATACTCTTTTTTAATCTTTGATTTGTTATTTCCGTTATCTAAGATAAAGACATAACCTTCTGGTGTAATCATCGCCGCATGTTGGCTCCATTGCCATTCAAAATCATCTCCAACTGGTGTAAAGAAATATTTTTGATATTCCTCACTCCAATTAGTTTTATCGCCAATTATCCAATTTAATTTTCCAGTATCATAGGAAATATTTATAACAGCATCTTGATGTCTTCCTGATAAAGTTATCGAGTTTGTTTTCTTATCGTACCAAACAGCATTGTTATGGAACCAATCGTAATCTGACCAGTTTTCACTTTTGCCATCTTGCATGTTTAAAATATCTTTTAAGTCAAAAGTTTTAACAATTTTTCCCGTTTCTCTATCAAGTTCAACAATATAATCTTCAACTGTTCCATCTTTATTATAAAAGTCGTCACTAGCGACTAATAAGTTGCCATTTTCCATCTCATAGTAGTCATGATGATAACCACCTTCTAAACTAAATTCTGTATAGATTTTACCAAGTAAATCCATCTCATATAAGCCGGTCATATAATAAGGGTTATTAACTAATCTTTCAGTACTTACTAATAAATGACCATTTTCTAATCTTTTAATTCTCCATAAAGCATAATTAGTAAAATACCACCTGACATCACCATTAACATCATAAGCAGATGTATATCCTATACTAGATGGTGTATAAAAATATAAGTCATTAGTTAAAAGCTTTTTATTTGCTTTAACATCTGTTGGCAAGACCATATTATCTGGTAATTTATCTGTTTTAATCTTTAAGTCCTTTTTAACTACTTTATCGTTTTCTTTATACTCAATTATTACTTCATTTTGATAATCAGCATAAAGTCCATAAATAGGTAAATAATGTTTAGTCCCTTCTTTAAATGTATGAGTAAACGTTGACAACTCATCTTTTCCAGTAATCGTTACTTTAGGACTTACCTCACTTTCTGTTTCAAATAAAATTAAAGCAGTAAGGGGAGAGTTTCCATAAGGATTTAAAATAACATTAGGTTCATCAATTGTGTATCCTTCCGTTTTAAAATCCTTCTCTTTCTCTTTTTGTGTTTCCACCATACTAAGTACTTGTTCTACTTCCTCTTTATTAGTATTCTTCTTATTTATCGTAAAGACATAAATAAAAGCAACTAATACTATTAAAACAAGTATTCCCAAAATCAACCCCATCTTATTAATTTTCAAACTTTTTTTCACTATTTCTCTTCCTTTCTTTTATTATTCTACCAAAAAGATAATTAATACAAAATAACTTAAAAGTTGAAAAAGCTCAACATTTAGTTGAGTTAGCAGTTTGTTTCCATTTTTAAAGGTATTTTATAGGAAGTTGTTTTATCATCTTTATTAGTTGCTAATATAGTTAAATATAAAGTATCATCACTATATTCTTTACAAATTTTCTCATAACCTGGAGCAGTGAGTGTAACACTTTCTAAAAATTCTTCAAGTTTAGTAGTATTTTTATCTTCATATATTTTAGAATCAATCTTTTTATCAAAATTATCACTAGTTTCATATAAAGAACATTCAATTTTTTTATACTCTTCCAATTTATCATTACCTTGGTATTTTATATTATTTATATAAATTGCTGATTTATTATCACTATAAGAAATAATGCCAGATACATTGAAATCACTATTATTCGAAGATAATATTTTTGAATCAAAATCATCTTTTTTGAAAGCTATAACAACTGCTATAAAAACCGTAATCACAAAAACAACTAAGGCAAGCACAATTATTTTTTTATTTCTCTTCTTTTGTCTATAATTTCCCTCAAGCATTTCATTTAAACTAATTCCAAAATCATCACTAATTTTCTTGATTAAAGCAGTATCAGGCATATTAAGTCCATTTTCCCATTTACTTACAGCTTGATAAGTAACACCTAATTTATCAGCTAAATCTTTTTGGGTTAGATTATGTTTTTTTCTTAAGTCTTTAATTAGTTTTCCAAATTTTTCTTGCTCCATAATTGTAACTCCAATCAATCTTTGTTTATCTAATTATAGCACACCTTAATACATGAAAAAACAATTCTATTTCTAAAATTTTACAAATTATCATAGTATTCTCGAAGTCCTAAATATTTATTATTCCAAGGTTCTAATTTTTTATTTTCATTAAGTAAATAAGAATATATTAAAGTGTCAGTTTTTGAAGTTTTCGTATCTTCAGCCGTATAGTCTTCTTTCATTTGCATTACTTTGTCATATAAAAATAATGCTGGTCGGCTTTCATAATATGTAGTTTCTACTCTAAAAGTATCATATACTTTTAGACCTATACAATATTGTATAGTATCTCGTAAAACTTTTTCACCATAACCTTTTCTTCTATGCTCTTTTAATATAGTAAACCAATCTAACCAGATGGTTTCTTTATATTCCTCATAAACATCTACTCCTGTAAGACCGATTAAAGTATCATTATCATAAACTAAGAAAAAGCAATTATCATCTTTTGTATTTGTCGCTTTTTCATATAAATCATTATAATCGACATCATCTTTCCAAGTTTCTTTTTGAATAGTAAAAGCAATATCTAAATTTTCTAAATTAACTATTTCATAAGTTAAATTATATAGAGATTTCATACTTCATCTTTCCTCACTTAAAATTATTATACTAGTAAATATTTATTTTTTAAACAAATATTTTAAATAAATTATAAACAAGAAAAGACAAACAAGCTGATAAAACAAGTGGTAGAACTAATAAGGTAATTAGTTTGCTAATAAATATAAAGAATATTCTAACTTTATTATAGCCGATTACAAAATAAAGGTGGTTAGTTTTTTGTTCATCAATAAAAATATTTATAAGAGTTATAATAAAAACTATTCCAAAGAAAATTAGACATATTACCATAAAAATATTAAGCATACTAATTCTACCAAGATAATCTCTTCTTCCCTGAGCATTGTCTTTAAATCCAGGAATTATATCAAATTTATCTCGAATAGCATTGTCAGTATTTCTTTGTTCTTCAATAAAATAACTTTTTAAAGTAACAATATAAATTGATTGGATATTATTACTACTTTTTAATTTTTCAAAATTATTATCGCTTATATAATACAAATCATCAAACTCATTTTTTTCTTTGATTCTTAAATTAAGATTATATTCTTCCAAAGAAAAATTATCATTTACTTGATATACTTCTTCGGCAGTGGGATAAGTTCTTTCATTAGGGACGATTATTTCGTTATCTGATACTTTATCACTCTTAGCAAAAGTATATTTGCCTACCCAAAGCCCAACTACTACATCTTTAATATTTTCATGTTTTACTTCATTAATGTTAATATCATCAGTATTAAACCATATATAAGATGTTTTATACAAATCTTCTTGTTTATCCATATAATATCGTTTTAACAAAACTGAAGAAAACATTAAAGTAAATGTTAGTAAAAAAATGATAAAGTAATTTCTAATTGTTTTCTTCCTAAAAAAACTTTTTAGTAACATCATATCTCTTTCCTCAACAATTCTAAAACACTATGTTTTAATTTTTTTGCTACAAGTTTATTATTAATAACAATTAGTAGACATAATACTATTACAAATATAGTTCCGATAGCAAGTGCAGGAATATTTATAAGCATTCCCTCTACTACATAACCAGCAAGATAATTATTTTTAAACATTACAAAACAAGTAATAAAAATACTTAAGGAAATAACAAAACTTATTAAATAGCAAATAACGTTTTCTAAAATCTCATTAATTTCAATTGTCTTATTATCATATCCCAAAGATTTTAGTAATGCATAATTACTAACTCTTCCTTTTATTTTTTTACTATTAAAATTATAAATGATATTTATAGCAACAAGAATAATGATAATTGTAATAAACATTGGAACATAAGTAAAAAACAATTTATCTCCCTGATTAACTTCTTTTTCATCTTCATAAACATATTTTAACTTATCTAATTTTTGATGAACATAATTCATATTTTTATACTCATCAAGTATAATCATAACCTCATTATATTCTTTATTTAATTCTTGTTCTTGTAAATGTTCATATTCTATATAACCTTTGTGTTCGAAGTCAGATAAAACAAGTTTTAAATAATCATCTTTAGATATATAGCAATTATATAAACTATCCATTGTATAACTAGTATCATACGTTCCCACTACTTTAAAGTCTTGATAGTTATATTTAATATTACTTTCCTCTCCAGTTTCATCATTATAATCATAACTAGTTATATGTTTTGTCTTTAAATTTTTTCCTATTAAATCACGACCATTAATCTTAGCACTTTTAATAATCTTTTTCTTCATATTAAAAACTTCTTCTGTTTCTTCCTCATCTTCAATATATTCATCATCAAAAGAATAAGCCTCATAAGGGTAAAAATTTACAGGACATATCATTTCTCCATTACTAATTTCTTGGTTACCTTTAACCATTTTAAGATTAATCCCCTCAAGTAATGGTTGAACAAATATTTCCGCCTCTGAAAAAGGTTTATTTAACTCATCAACTGAAAGAGAAACACCTCCAAAATATATTTTTCCACCAACGAAACTAACATGGTCAATACTTTTAATTTTATCTAAATCTTCTGTAGTCAATTTATCTTGTTTAAGTGGCGGATAGACATAAATTGTTTTTCCATCTGTTTTTTTGTTAGAACTAGCAATTTCATTTGTTCTGTAAAGAGTCATTACTGTTAAAGAAAGGAACATAACAAATAGCAAGATTACTAAAATAGTTATAAAAATTATATTATTCTTCTTAAAAATTCTTCTTTTTAAAAGATAAAAATGTTCCTCTATTTTCATTTCTTATCCACTAGCTTTCCTTTAGATATTTTTAAGATTTCATCGGCATAATTATTTATCTCATCACTATGGGATACGACGATAACACATTTTCCCTCTTTAATTAATTTCTTTAATTGTTCAAATATTATCTTCTCATTTTCTTCATCTAAATTCCCTGTTGGTTCATCAGCTAAAATAATTTTGGGATTATTAGCTAAAGCCCTTGCTATTGCAACACGTTGACATTCTCCACCTGATAACTCTTTAGGAAAATGCTTTATTCTATTAACAAGCCCAACATCCGTAAGAAGTTTTTGAGCTTTTTCTTCTTTTTCTTTAAAACTTAAACTCTTATTTATCAAAAGCGGTAACATAACATTTTCTAAAGCAGTCATATTTTCATCTAAATAAAAATCTTGAAAAACAAAACCAATAGTATTCAATCTTAAGTCGGCTAATTCTTTACTATTTAGTTTAGAAACATCTCTTTTATCTATAATATAAGTTCCTTTGGTTGGCATTTCCAGTAACCCTAAAATATTTATTAAAGTTGATTTACCACTTCCAGAATGTCCTTTTACTCCATACATTTTGCCCATTTCAAATTTATAAGAAAAATCACTTAAAGCATTTATCTCTTCATCTTTCAATTTATATATTTTACTAACATTTTTTAATTCCATAACACTCACCTATTCTATCCTTTCACTGCTATACCAATAGTAATTACCATTTTTATCTTTTTTAAAAACATGTTTATACAAAGCTCCTTGTTTAAATATTTCATCTTTTAATTCAGGCTTTTCTAAATTGAGTCCTACTTCTCCTTCATACTTTCTATAATTGTACGTTTCACTTGCAAACTTATCTTCTTTAAGTCGTGATTTATAATAAGTGTTTACATAATTTTCAAATCCATCTTTTACTTCTACCCAAACATAGCGGTCATATATTTCTATACTATCTTTTTTCTTTTTATACTTTTCAAATTTTGTTTCTGGTCTACTACCAATTTCTTTACCACCAACTTGATTAAAACAAAGAAAGTCATCTTTTTCTTTAGAATATGTACAAGCTCCGACAAAAAGTTTTGTAAATTGTTTTAAAGGCATTTCTTTATCTTCACCAAACAACTTATGATAAGCATTTTCTAACTTTTCTTTATTAACATCTTCAAAAACCCAATCTCCATCGTATTCTATATCTTTTCGAATCATATCTTCATCTCTTAGACATTTAGCATATAAATCTTCTTCATTATATTTATACAATTTCAACTCGCCACAATCTCTCAATTTAAGTTGTTTTTTATTTTCAATAATTTGATAAGCATAATAAAGTTTAGATTCATCGCTTAAGTCATCATAAGTAACTAATTTATCATTATAAAAGTTACTATCTATATAAGTATCAAAATCATTTACATAAATAGGATAAATATAATCAGCTTCTAATCTTTCGTACAATTCTTTAGCTAGCTTTTTATTCTTAAATTTTACCTCACTACCAATAAATAAAACACAACCAATTAAAACTACTACCCCAATCAATATAAACCATATAAAATTCTTTTTATTCCTCATATAAAACTCCTTATTAACAACATCATACATCTTTTTCTTTTTAAATAAAGCATTTTCTTTCTAAATTTATTATCGTTATTTTAAAGAAACATATTTAATTTCTATATTTTTTCTATTAATTACAACCAACATATTATTATCTAGTAAAGAAAGTCCATAATCATTAGTACTTATATTGTATTTATAAATAAATTTCTTATCTTTTAAAGAAAAACCTAAATAATAATTTCCTAGTTCAATAATTGCTGTTTCATTATCAATTAATCCCATGTTTTTACTACCATTACAATTTACTAAAGTAATATTTTTAGAATTATCGATAATTAGCATTTTTCCTAAAGTACTATCTTCTTTTCCTATATAACTTAAAAGATAATATTCCTTTGTCATTAACACCTCAGACAAGCTCCATTTATCTATTTCATCATTAACATATATTTCTTCTGTTTCTTGAGTATCTAAATTCATTTCATAAACGAGTTCCTTATTGTTCGAAAATTTACTATAAGTAAGAATATTCTCTTTTATTTTAAAAGTACTATTAGGAAATATTAAGAACTCTCCTACTTTTTTATCTCGATTTCCTTCCATAACCATAAGACATTCTAACTCATCATTTTCTATCTTATTTAAAGAATTTATTTGCATATCCTCGCTATCTTTATTATTTATAAGAACTACATAAATATCATCATTTTCTTGACTTTTAATAAATACTGGTAAAGTATCAGGGCCATTAACTTCTCCTTTAGCAAGTGTTTTAGGATTTGTAAAAGTTAGGGAAGATTTTTTTAATTCCCAAGCAAATGTATCGTTATCTCTATTTTCAGACACTTCAATATAATAAATTTCTTCATCTTTAATCACATAATTCCATATTCTTTTTTTGTTATTATACTTATAGTAATTTGTTTTTTTAGTTACTATATCATAAGTAAATACTCCCTTTGTTTCGATAATTACGTTATTTATCCACGGATTTAAACACTCTCCATACATAATATCATCTTTAAAGTATGTAATAAAAGAATCTTCTTCACATGATTTTAAATCTTTCTTAAAATTAGTATCGTTTAAAGTTATTTCTTTTGTTGGCAATTTTTCTGCATCATTAAACCAATTAAATGTCCTGCTTTCTTCTTGTTTTACAGTTTCTTTCTTCTCTTCTTTGTTTACAACATCATTACATCCTGTCAACGTAAACAAGCTTAACACTATTAATAATAAAATCTTCTTTTTCATTTACTACACCTTACTCTCTTTACTTTTTCTTCCTTAATCTTAAATAAAAGATTAATGGTAATGCAACATTTAATATTCTTATTACATCTTCACAAGCATAAGACACTATTGCACTTTCATAAGTTATTCTCAACTTAAAACTAAAGAAATACCAACCTATTAGTATTAAGGGAACAATTATTAATTCGGAATAAGTTATTAATTTCAAATACTCATTTATATTTTTATTCTTTGACACTCCTATTATACATATTGCCGTAAATATGGTTATTAATAAGAGAAATATAACTAACATTGCCATAAAATCTTGAAAATAAATACTTTTATTTAAATGTCCTTCTAACCATAAATTATTATTAATAATTGTTACAAAAATACCCAAAGATATTCCATTTAATATTTGCTTTTTTAAAGATATTTTTTTCTTCTCTTTACTATGTAGTTTTTGAGGATTTCCTAATACTTTATAAATTAAATAAGTTAAAATAATTATAGCTAATAAAGAGGTGCCAAAAATAACTATAAAAGCATTTAATGGATAATACCGAGATGATATTAATCTTTGAAATAGTATTAATTTTTCAGTAAATACAATTCCTAAAACATTAAGAACAGTAAAGAAGACTAAAGTCACACTAAATATAAATGCTTGTCTTAATCTTTTATTTTTAACTAATTTACGGATACCTATAGCAGATAGAATTATAGTAATTGTTATGAATAACCACCTAAATGCCACCAACATTCTAGACTCTTCTCCATAGCCTATGTGTAATTCTACTTTTTCCGAATAATATGGTGTAATTCCATTTAACTCTTCGATTAAATTATTTATTTTAAAAGTTGATTTTTCTTTTTGCAATTTATTTACAATAGAAGTTATTTCAACATTTCTATATTTATCTTCGTATAAACCAAAAAAGTTTCTTGCCTCTTCAGCTTGTTCTAACAAATTTTTAGCAATATTATTTTCACTTAAAGTTTGTCTATTATATTCTTTATATTTTTTCCAATTATCAGAACTTAATGGTTTTAATTTATATTTCTTTTCTATATAAGATAGTATATCATGATTTTGAGAGATAAAATTATCCATCGCTTTTTCTTCATCTTTTAACTCACAAAACAAAGATATTTTTGTATTATCATATTCTAAATTATCTGGAAAAGTCATATCTCCATAGGGATTTTTACACATATACTCACTTCTATTTACATCTGTAATTACAGTACCATCTATAGCTGTTAATTCTACGGCACTTACACTTTTAATTCCTATAACAAATGGAACAATTAACATTAATAAGAATATTTTTTTCAATTTAATCACTTACTTTCTTACTTAGTTTTAGATAAAAGACTAGAGGTAAAACTATATTTAATATTCTTATCAAATCTTGGACTGCAAAAGAAATTAGTCCTCTTTCATAAGTATACATATCTAATTGCGGATTTATTTTCTCAAAATATAACCAACCTATTATTAATAAAGGGGCAATTATTATTTCCGAGTAAGTTATTAATTGTAAATATTCATTTATATTTTTCTTTTTTGATACAATTACCATACATACTGCTATTAATAAAAAGACTAATATTATTCCCGCTATTAAATCTTTCCATATAACAACGTTTTCTTGATAAATATCTGGCCATAAATGAGTAGAGGAAATTTTAATAAATAGACATAATGCTATCCCATTAAAGATTTGTTTAGAGAACAACTTCTTTTTATCATCTTTATTATTAGGTAATTTTCTAAAATTATTTAATACTTTATAAATTGGATATATTAAGATAATTATTGCTAATAAAGAAAGACCAAAAACATCTATAAAAGCTTTTAAAGGTGAATATCCAAAAGCTCCTAAATCTTGAAATATTACAAGTTTTTCTAAACCTATTTCGGAAGTAATACTAGTAACTCCAAATAATGTTAAAGCAACACTAAACACAATTGCACTTATTAAATTTAATTTTTTATTCATTTACAACACTCACTTCTTAATTCCATAATATATCCATCTTGCAATTTTTTGCAAGCAACAGTTAGTTGCATATAAAAAAACAACCTATGGTTGCTCTTAAAAATCAATTAAAGGACTAATATATTTGTCTATATAATAATTATAATAATCAATATCATCTTGGCAATCAAAAGAAGGACAGCTTACTTCACCATTAAACATTGTAGAGTCTTTTATAATTACTCCATCTTCATATTTTGAAAAACGATATTCTCTAATTCTATAATCAAACATAAGCCATTCAGAATCATTAGAATTTTCAACAATTATCGTTTTAGGTTCAAGATAAACTTTCACTTTAATACCATTTCTATATTTTTTTACATATACATCATTTCCAGTATTTTTTTCCTTTTGAAATTTAAAACCTTCATTTATAACTTTTTCTTTTAATTTATCTTTAAAATTATTATCTTCAATAACACTCGATTCTAAATCTCTTTCATCTTTATAATGAAAAAATAAATTTTCATTAACATAGTTTTGGATTAAACATAATTTAAGAGTTTCTTCTTTTTCTAAATCATCCTCTAAATAAGTTATTCTAATATACAAATTTTCTTTAAGCATATCTAAATCACTATACTCAAAATATTCATTACCACCTTTTCTTTGAATTATGGTAATAGCAAATTGCTCTGGTGAACAATAATTTTGACATGAATTAGAAATTATTTTTCTTTCTTTATCATCTTTTAAAAAATACAAATATACTTCTTTAATATCTTTAACATTATTTGTCTTTAAACCACTAAGATTAATATAAGTCTTATCATTAGTAACAACCATTAACGAATTATATATATTAAATTTTTCTGATGCTCCACTAACCATATACACTTCTACTTTTTTGTAAGTGTTAAAAAAGTAAAAAATGAGAAATGAAAGAAGTAAAATAATAATTATAGAAAACAAAGTTATAAACAATCTCTTTCTTTTCTGTTTTTCTGTTTTTAATATTTCTATTGATATATTATTTATTTCTTTTTCATTCTCTTTTTTTATTCTTTCGCCAACTAAGAATTCATTAGCTGTTATTTTAAAAATTTCACAAATTATTGATACTAAACAATAATCTGGGAGACATATTCCCTGTTCCCATCTACTTACTGCTTGCCTAGTAACACCAAGTTTACTTGCAAATTCTTCTTGGGACAAAGATAATTTTTTTCTTTCTTCTTTAATAAACTTTCCTATTTTCACATTATCAGCCATACTACTACACTCCCATTAGATGAGATTATAATATCATATTTTTATTATTTTTTTATATTAATTTTAATAAGTATAATTGCTCTAAATATTTTCTATTAAATATTCTACTATTTTTATCATCTAATTAAAAAGTTAAATTTTGGCATTTTTACCAATTTTGGAATTATTATATAAAATACTTATCAATAATTCGATTTTTGCTAAGCAATAATTAAAATTTCGCAAAAAATTCACGTCAATAATCGGAAAATGGTGATTTTACAAGGATTTTTCCATATGTTATAGTACCTTTGGACATGGAAAATATTCGGTTTTGCCTTTTTTTCTTATTTACTTCAAGGGGTTTGGTTGAAATCTAAATCTTTAGGAGACATGTAAGAATGAAAGGAGATATGCTTATGAAGAAAATAAACCAAGGTTTGTTAGTAATCATATACATATTATTGTTTATAATAGTATATTTACTATTCCATAAATAAGAAAACCCGATACATTAAGTACCGGTCAACCAATAAAAGGTGACGAGTAATTACCCGTGTCCTTTATATTGAAATAATATCATATTATTCCATTACTTTCAATTAATTTTTGGCATGGATAGTGTAACGCATTGTCGGGAAATTTGTTTTTTATTATCAAATAAGCAATATTATAACTTAAATATAACAAATATTTTTAAAATAACAATAAAAATATTTCTTTTATCTTTACTTATTATTACTTATTGCTAAAAAATTTTAAATTATATTCTACCTTAAATTATACTTATTATATTTTTCCTACAAATAATCACTCTATCATTAATAGTGTCTTTTATCTTTTTTCATTAAGCTAAAATTTTGGCAATTTTACCAATTTTTGAGTTATTATTGTTTTTTTGTTGCAATAATTAATTTTTTGCTAAGCAATAATTAAAATTTCGCAAAAAATTCCCTTCAATAATCGAGAAATAGTGATTTTACAAGGCTTTTTCTTTATGTTATAGTACCTTTGGACATGGGAAATATTCGGTTTTGCTTTTTTTCTTATTTACTTCAAGGGGTTTGGTTGAAATCTAAATCTTTAGGAGACATGTAAGAATGAAAGGAGATATGCTTATGAAGAAAATAAACCAAGGTTTGTTAGTAATCATATACATATTATTGTTTATAATAGTATATTTACTATTCCATAAATAAGAAAACCCGATACATTAAGTACCGGTCAACCAATAAAAGGTGACGAGTAATTACCCGTGTCCTTTATATTGAAATAATATCATATTATTCTATTACTTTCAATTGATTTTTGTTATAAATAATATAAATATTAAATTTTGTTATACTTTTCTTGTACTTTTTCTGGCATATCATCATATTCTACTTCTTCCCACTTATTAACACCACTAATAAGATAATACTTAACTTTCAAAAAAGCTTCATTTCTTAACTCCCTATTTGTACCAAATTTTATTTCTTTAGAAGTACCATTTTCATCATACATTGTTAAATTATATTCATATTTCATTCCACCATGGATATCAAATACTCCACCACTACTTTCAACTTCTTTAATTTTGGTATTATCAATTCTTGTATAATAAGTATAGTCTTTTTGAAAGATAAAATAAAAACTTACAACACATATAGCAAGAAAAGCGATAACTCCAATAATGATAGATAATTTTTTCAATTTTTTTCCTCCTCTCTAATTTTTATCGTATTAACATAACTAACTTGAAACCATTTATCATAAAATATCTTTTTATTTTTGAGCAAAATTATCATGTTTACTATATAAAACAATAAGATAACTAAAAATATTAAAATATAAACGAAGAAATCTGTTTTAAGAGTTAAATTAAAAATTAGTTCAAGTAAGTAATTAGTATATAAGATTAGATAAGGTATTCCAAAGTAATACCCAAAGAGAAATATTATTCTTATAGTTATATTTAATAATTTATATTTTTTAAATTCTAATCTTATATTTAAGAACTTACTTCCTAATGTAGTACCATTCATTAAATAGGGAAACACAATATAATAAACGATAAAAAGACTTAATAATAAATATTTTCCTCTTATAAAGATACTTACAAAAGTATAAATAAACAGGAAGATAAAACAATCTAAGATAAACATAACAACTCTTCGAAGTCCTGATACTACTTCACTATTTCTTAAAGCTTCAGCATCTATTTCTTCTCTTGTTGGTAAAAACTTCATAAAAGGACCAACTATCCAAAAACCAATAGCACCACCTAAAGTATTAATAATTAAATCATCAACATCAAAGACACGATAAGGATATGGATAAACAAAATATAATCCTGTAATTTGGGTAAGCTCAAAAAACAAACTTAAGAAAAAACTTAAAATAATTGTTTTCTTAAAGGAACATCTAAAATAATATCTTAGATAAACACCAAAAGGAATAGTCATTAATAGATTAAAAAATACTGTATAGAAACAAGGCTCCCTAAGGGCTTTTAAATAAGTAGAAGGATTATTTATTACTAACGATGTTTGATTTTTAAAATCTGTAACAAAATTAAATGGTATTAACCTAACCATATTTGGTTTTGCTACCACTTCATTTTTATTTGGCAGTGGTAAAATTACCAGAAAATACAAAGTAATCATGTAAAGAATAAATGAGTAAATAATTAAAACACGGTAAGGATTTATTGAGCCATATTTATGGTATTCATGAAGAATAAAAGGAAAAGTAAAGATTAAAGCAAGGAAAGGAAAAACAATAATTGCTGTTTTAATTGAGATTAAATAAGTCATATACTACTTTTAATATTTTTCCTTAATTATACTTTTGCTACAATAATAAGTAATTAAGAAATATCCACCATATATAAGTAATAAGAAGATACTTGTCATAATAATTGATGGTAAGAGTTCCTCTGTTCCAAATATTTCAAGAATTTTAACAGCAAACTGAATGCCAAATACAGAATGAATAATAGCAAGTACTAATGGTAGTAAAAAGAAAATACCTATTTGTCTAAATAGTGCCCTGTTAATAAGTTTTTCAGGGGCACCAATTCGCCTTAATATTTTAAATCTTTCTTTATTATCACTACTTTCAGATAATTCTTTTAATCCCAGTATCGCGGCGCTACTAATTAAAAATATGACACCAATATATAGCCCAATAAATGTAACCATAACTGTTAAACTATTTGTTGATTCTTTGATAGATATTTTTGTTGTTCCATCTGGTAGTAAATATGTATCTTTTAAAGGATTTGAACTAAGGTTATTTAAACTACTTTCAATATTTTTTATTTCTTGTTTATCAGATGTATTATAATTTCCCATGAGCATATCTTGATAAAGATAATTTTCATCTACTATGTTATCAGCAATTAAGATAATTCCAGCATTAATACTTTGACTTGACATTTCTACAAAACCATCTTGACATTCATTATACTTAGGATGTAAAGTATGGCCAAATACAGTAATTGTCTCCTTGTTTTCTAAAGCAATATTTCGAATATTAACCATTGATTTAAAATCAGCTAAGACAATGTATTCATCATCACTCAAGCTGTACTCTTTGGTACCATAAAGCCTAGCTACTTTATTATAATCACTTATCTTAATTATTTCTTCCATCGTATCATACTTTATAAAAGGATAATTTGTTCTAACACTTTCTAGCTTTGAACCCAAAGTATGATTTAAAGTTAAGTCTGGAGTCGCATAAATATTGATTTCTATATAATCACTTAGATATTTTCTTATATCATAGTCAAAAGCATTTAATTTTTCAAGGACATTAATGTGTGAATTATTTATTTGAGTTTCATTTATTCCATTATCTAAATAACTTTGTTTTAAATAAGCATTATCCATATTTCGCTTATTAGTAAGTTGTATATCAACTGGTGCAAATTTCTTTATGCCCTCATTCATCGAATTTTTCATTGTTAGACAAGAGGATAGTAAACAAATAGTGATAAAAAGCATTAAACAAATAATTGTTGTACTAAAAATAGTTGTATTTATTTTGCTTGAAAATTGTCTTAAAGTAAAACTATTTAAACCTTTATAATAAAATTTTGGCAGAGACTTCGCTATTCTTAAAACAAGTCCCGATAAAGACCAAAAGATAAAGAAAGTACTAACAATACCCATGATTATCGGAACAAAGATATCTTTAGCATCTTGCATACTTCCAAAACCTTTAGTCACCATGTAGTAAGCTCGAGATAAAACTATAACAGATAGAACAAAAACAATTATACAAAGAAAAGGTTTTTTAAGACGTAGCTTTTCACTTTTCTTATTACCATGCAATAAATCAATTAACTTACATTTACTAACACTAAAAGTATTAAAAATCATGACAAATAAATACATAACACTAAAATAAATGATTGTCTTAATACAAGCCGACTTCGAAAAAACAAAGGTAAACTTAGTTAAATCAGCTTCAAACATATTAACAACAATAATACTCATTAATTGTGATAAAATTGTTCCAATAAAAAGACCAACAATTAGAGAAAGGATTCCGATAAGAAGAGTTTCTAAAAATAAAATCATCGAAATACGCCTTTTACTCATCCCTAGTGTGAGATATATCCCAAACTCTTTATTTCTTCTTTTAATCAAAAACCTTGAGGCATAAATTATTAGAAATCCTAAAATAAAGGATACAAAGACACTAACAGCTGATAACATATTCATCATTAATTTAATAAGTTCTCGAGTACTTTTTGAAACATCCATCATTGCTGTTTGAGAGTCAAGGGCATTAAAAACATAAAAGATAGAAATACCAAGAATTAAAGTAAAGAAGTAAATAGCATAATCTTTAATACTTTTCTTGATATTTTTTAAAGATAACTTAAAGAGCATCTTCTAAGTCACCACCTAAAAGAGTTACAATATCAATAATTTTATCAAAAAAGACTTTTCTTGTATCATCACCTTTATAAAGTTCTTTGAAAACTTGCCCATCTTTAATAAACACTACTCTACTAGCATAGCTTGCTGTAAAAGCGTCATGTGTAACCATTAAAATTGTTGCTCCTAACTCATTATTAAGATAATTAAACTTCTCTAAAAGCATTCTAGCTGATTTCGAGTCCAAAGCCCCTGTTGGTTCATCAGCTAAGACTAACTTAGGGTTTGTGATTATGGCCCTAGCACTTGCCACTCGCTGTTTTTGTCCTCCACTCATTTGATAAGGATACTTTGTTAAGACAGATTTAATGTCTAACTCCTCAGCAACTTTTTTAATTTTTGTATCAATAGATGCCGCACTCTCATTTTGAATTGACAAAGCTAAAGCAATATTTTCATAAGCTGTTAGAGTATCTAGCAAGTTAAAGTCTTGAAAAATAAAACCTAGCTCTTCTCTTCGAAACTTGTTAAGTTCATTACCTTTTAACTTCGTAATATCAACTCCACCAACATAAATATGGCCACTTGTAACATGGTCGATTGTTGAGATAACATTTAAAAGAGTTGTTTTGCCGCTACCACTAGAACCCATAATTGCTACAAATTCACTTTTTTCAACACTAAGCGATAAATTATCAATAGCTTTCGTAAGTGATGAACGACTTCCATAGTACTTTTCAATATTATCTACTTTTAAAATATTTTCCATAAAAATTCTTCCTTTCCTCTTTCAGTTTAAAATAAAAAGAATATTTTGTCGTTCGTTTAATATTACAATATCTTACAATTTTGTAACATTACTTAATTACCTCGTAAAATTCATTTTTAGAGAATGTTATGGAAACTTTGGTAAACTCATTTAAGACTGATTCAATAGCAATTTTAGCTCCTAGTTTTTCACACATATTTTTAGCAATAAACAAACCCATACCTGTTGAAGTTGTTTTGTTTCGGCCATTTTCTCCTGTAAATGATTTGTTAAATACTTGTCTAATATCTGTAGAGCTGATTCCTACCCCGTTATCAAGAATAAAAAGAGTAACATCATTTTTAGTTTCCGTAGTACTTATTTTAATATACGAGTTAGCATTTTCTTTCTTATATTTTATTGCATTATTAACTATTTGACCAATGATAAACTCTAACCACTTCGAATCACTATAAACAAAGACATTGACATTACTTGTGATAAATTCAATTTTACTTTCTAAAAGTTCAGTCATATTTTTCAAACCAATATTTTTAATAATCGTTCCTAAATTTACTTTGTTAATATAAAAATCTTTCGCTGCATTCTCACTTCTAACATAATATAGCACTTGCTCTACGTAATCTTCTAGCCTTTTAATTTGTTTTTTTATTTCTTTATTTAATTTATTCTTATGATTATTAATCATTAAAGAAAGAGCAGAAAGTGGCAGTTTTACTTCATGAATCCACATTTCTACATATTCTTTAAAGTCTCTACTCATTTTTTCACGTTTATTAATATTCTCTAAAAAAGATTTATTAATTTCATATAAGGCTTGGTATAAAATTTCTCCATCATAAAATTCTGGTTTCTCTAAAGTCTCCAAAACTAAATAAGCTTTATCTAAACACTCAATATTATCAAGTAAATAGGTATAAAACTTTTTCTTCCTGAAATAATCAATGCATAAATTTATTAAACTACAAATAATAAAAATAAATAATAAAGAAACAAGAATATATTTATCTACTTTAAAAGCTAATAAGATTAAAAACATTATAATAAGACCAAAAATACTTATAATTATAGAATAAAGTTTGTCTTTTAAAAATCTTCTTAGTTTCATAATAAAATATACCCCAAATTTTTACGAGTTTCAATCGAATTAGGCAACCCTATTTCTTTTAACTTAATTCTTAACCTACTTATATTAACAGTAAGAGCATTATCATTAATAAACTCATCGTTATTCCATAAAGTAGTCATTAACTCATCTCTTGTAACTATTCTATTTTGATGATTTACTAAGTAATTAAAGATTATCATTTCATTTTTGGTTAAAGTAATTTCTTTTATATCTCTTTTTATTGTACCTTTCGGAATATTGATTATTAAATCTTTATATGTAATAGTGTCTTCATTATTATTATATCTTTTTAAAACTGCCCCAATACGAAGTAATAAAATATTAGGGTTATAAGGTTTTGTGATATAGTCATCTGCTCCATAAGTTATTGATAAAGCCTCATCGACTTCCGAATTTTTACTTGTAACCATTATAACGGGAATATTAGATTTTGCTCGTAAATTTTTTAGTAATGTTTTACCATTAATATAAGGAATATTTATATCAAGCAAAATTAAAGATGGATTTTCTTTAAGGATTTCTTCTAAAGAATTACTAAAATTTTCTAAAATAACTCCTTCATAATTGTTATCATTTAAAAGATTTTTTAAAGCACTCGCAATAACCAAATCATCTTCAATAATTAAAATTTTAGTCATAATAAACATCACCTTCAATAATGGCAATATTATAGCACAAACATTTTAGTTTTTTAACTTTGTCTTTTTATTTAATTTATTAAGTACTTCTTTTTTCTTTTCACAAAAGCTTTTTTGGTGCGAGCGATTATAAACACTAATAAAGTTCGCACATATACTTATACCAAATAATCCTCCTTGAACGAAATGAGCAATATTAGGATTAAATATATAGTTTAAATAAGGAAAAACATTGTTTAAAAGAGCTAGTACCAAAGTAATTGAACCAATCATATTATATTTATTAAATTTTTGATTGTTTTTAATTTCTTTAATATTCTCGTATTCAATTAATTTATCAATTGTATCTTTTAAATCAATTAATTCTTCTTTTGTTCTTTTCCTACCATTTAATAACTCTTGGATATCACAATTAAGATATTCAGTTAATAAGGTAAGTATTGAAATATCAGGCATAGTTATTCCGTTTTCCCACCTACTTATTGATTTTGATGTTACTCCCAACAACTCTCCTAATTCTTCTTGAGTCATATTTTTTTCTTTTCTTAATTCAGATATAAATTTTCCAATCTTTTCTTGTTCCATATTATCCCTCTTTTTAGATAATTTTACCTTATAAAAATGAAAAAGGACAGGACAAAGCCTGAGAGTTTAATTAATTATGCAAATAAAAATTTATTATAACTTCTCTAAAAACAAATAAAAGTAATATAAATAATAATAAAAACATAAAAGATTTTGGACTATAATTATCTTCATGACTTTTACCTCGAATTATAATAAATCCTATTTCATCTAAAAAAACACCTGTACTAATCGCTAATAAATATATATTTGTATAAAATCTAGAGAAACAAAAAAGTAAAACTGTAAAAAATAGTCCATACATATAGTGATGAGTTCTAAAATTTTTAATAGTTGGACTTGATTTATTAAAAATATAAACCTATATCCTTGTTATTAGAATAGTTATAAAAGTTATTAAAAAATATTTATCATATAAACTCATCATATCACCAATTTAATTTTACCATACTATTTTAAAAGATTACCACAAACTTTTTCTTTTAAGACTTAATACTTCAGCACTTGTTATTGTAAATTGTCTTTGGGCATCTGTCGAAATACCATTCCTTTTTGGATATCTGCAAGGTTTATTATCTTCAATTATTAAACCTTGTTCTTTAGCATACTCAAATATTTCCCAAGAAGCTGTTCCATAATTTTTGCCAACATTGACTTTTTGACAAGGAATTTTTAAATTATTCATTGCTTCATAAATGCCATCAGCATAACGAATAATAGTAATGCTTGTTCTCTTAAATTATAGTCATTTTTTATATCAGCCATAAAAACTTTCCCTTGTTAGCTTTTTATACTAACACACTTGACTTAAGATGTCTATAATATCTTACATTTATTCAGGATAAATGTGAATAATTAGTAAAAAGTTCTCTTTTTTTCATAACTAATAATTAGTAAA